>JBCCGJ010000023.1:0-33040 GCA_039029335.1 Actinomycetota bacterium
ACCGGGGGTACGTCCAACGCGTCGGGCCGAACAAAGCGGACCGGTGCCGGCGTCGGCGTGGCCGGCGCGGCGCCAGCCGTTCCGTCGGCCGCCACGGACACGGCCACCACGAAACCGGCCACCGGCGTCAAGTCGGCCCGGCGAGGGGCCCCGGCGGACGCCGAGACGGCAAGCGCCAAGGACAGCACGGTTGCGCCCGGCTCAGGCCGGAAGGCCACCACCGCCTCCCCGGCCACCGACGGCAGTGCAACCACCCATGGCGCCACCACCGGGCCCGGCCAGACCACCGATGGAACGGCCACCGATCGAACGACCAGCGATGGAACGGCCACCGATGGAACGACGAGCGATGTAGCGACCAGCGGGCCCGGTCCGGCGACCGATGGAACGGCCACCGATCGAACGACCAGCGGGACCGGCCAGACCACCGACGGAACGACCACTGATGGAACGACGAGCGGGACCGGTCCGGCGACCGATCCCAGCAGTGCCGATGGGACCACCAGCGGGACCAGCCCGACCACCGACGGCACCGCCACCGCCGATCGCCGCACCGCCGACGGGACCACCGTCGGAAGCAGCCCGACGACCGATGGCACCGCCACCACCGATCGCCGCACCGCCGATGGGACCACCACAGGAGGCGGAGAGAGGTCCGATGGCACCACGGGCGCCGGCCGGACCGCCGATCGCACCACGACCGGTGGAACCACCGCCGGGAGCGGCTCCGCACCGGCGACCGGGCCAACCGATTCGGGCCCGGCCGATCCGGCCAAGACCAGGACGCCCGGAGCCTCCGGCAAGAAGGCCGCAGCGGGCGCCGCCGTGGCCGCAGCAGCAGCGGCGGCCGGCACCGCGGCGTCCCGATCCTCCGCGTCGAAGGCGGTCGGCACGGCAGGCAAGGCCACCACAAAGGGCGTCGCCGACGGTGATCGCATCTTCGCCGACCTGGACAAGGCCGCGGCAAAGAAATCACCGGCCGCCGAGGAGGCCCAGCCCCTCTTCGGAGACCAGTCCCAGATCGCGTCAAGCACCGTGGTCGACCTGGCGGGGAGCCTGAAGCTCAGCACCGAGGCCGCCAGGCCGGGTGGCCTGCAATGGTCAACCGTTGTCCATGAACCGGGCAGCGAATCGGCCGGGTCGCCGGGCGGCGGCGAGCAGGGCCTGTTCCTGGATCGGAGTGCATCGCTGTCCGGCGGTCGTGCGGTTGCCGCCCCCGCCCGGGCCGAGCAGTCCCGCAACGTGGTGTCGTTGGCCCTGCTCGACGCATTGGAGCGCCGCTGGTTCTGGACCGCCATCGCCGGAGCCGTCGCCGTTTCGTTCGGCACGCTCGCCTTCCTTACCGTTGCGGGCGACGACGGTGACAATCAGACCGATGCCGCGCTCCCCACGGTGACCACGGTTGCCACCAGCAGCACGGTCGCCTCCGTCGGCGACCAGGTGCAGACCGTGCCGGCCGGACCAACCGTCGATGACCAGGCTGCAACCGCCACCACGCTCTCCGAACGAACACCGACGGCCTCGGCGGCTCCCGCAACCCCGACACCTGCAACCACCGTTGCGCCGTCCAGGACGCCGTCCCGGGCGGCTGCAGCCGGCGGGTCCGGGTCGGGCTCCGCCGGCACCACGGCGACCCCGTCGGCCACGGAGGCGGCAGACGGCGGTGCCACCGGCGACCAGCAATCGGCAACGCCGGACGCTGCGCCTGCTGACCAGTCGTCGCAGCCACAGCCGACGGTGCCCCGCCCGACGACCACCGCTCCGTCCACGCCGAACCCGCAGCCGCCGGTCACCCCGCGGCCAACGCCGACAACGCCTGCCCCAACCACCCCGGCTCCGACGACCCGCCCGCCGGTGACCACCCGCCCGACGCCGACAACGCCGGTCCCAACAACACCGACCCCGACCACGCCCGTTCCGACAACCCCGACACCGACGACGCCTGCGCCGACGACTGCTCCGCCAACGACGCCTGCGCCGACGACTGCTCCGCCGACCACCCCCGTCCCGACCACCCCGGCACCGACCGAGCCGCCACCGACGGCGGCCACTACAACGACCGTGCCAACCACAACCACCACAACGGCGCCCCCGACCACACCGCCCACAACGGTTGATCCCGGAGATCCGGGGGACCCGGTTGACCCACCGCCTACCACCCTGCCGCCCGGGCCGTCCTGATCGTCAGACCACACTCGGCCGCCGACACCTCGGCGTCCGACCGGCCTGCACGAGAAATCCACACGGCTGTTCGTCCGGTTCCTGGCACAGCCGCTACGGTCAATTCGTATGACTCTGACCGTAGAAGGTGGCGAGCAGCCACCGCGTCACGTCGCCTGCGTGATGGACGGAAACGGCCGCTGGGCGCAGCAGCGGGGGCTGAAGCGGACCGACGGTCACACGGCGGGGAAGGATGCGCTGCTCGACGTTGTCGACGGTGCACTTGACCAGGGCATCGAGTGGTTGACGCTCTACGCCTTCTCCACCGAGAACTGGCGGCGGCCGACGGACGAGGTTCGGTTCCTGATGCGGTTCAACGAAGCGTTGCTCCTCGAACATCGGGACGAGTTGCACGAGAAAGGTGTCCGTATCCGGTTCATCGGACGCCGGGACTGGAAGGTGCCCCGGCGGCTGCTCCGCCGCATCGACGAGTCCGTGGCGATGACCGCCGGGAATCGGAAGCTGACGTTGACCGTCGCGTTCAACTACGGGTCGCAGGCCGAGATCGTCGATGCGGTTCGCCAGATCGTCGCCAGTGGCGCCGACCCGGGCGACATCGACGAGGCCACGATCGCCAAGTATCTCTACGACCCGGAAATGCCCGACGTCGACCTGTGGGTTCGCACGTCAGGGGAGTACCGCATCTCGAACTTCCTGATCTGGCAGTCGGCGTACGCCGAGCTGGTCTTTGTCGACACGTTCTGGCCGGACTTCCGAGGTCGCCATTTGGCGGACGCCGTCCAGGAGTTCCACAGCAGAAACCGTCGATTCGGCGGGTTGACGGAGTGATGCGGTTCGGCCTGCCGCCCGGGCGCTGAACATGGCGCTGTACCGGGATGAGGCGGTCGTGCTTCGCACCTACAAGCTGGCCGAGGCCGACCGGATCGTTGTCCTCTACTCCCGCGGTCGGGGCAAGATCCGAGCGGTCGCAAAAGGGGTGCGGCGGACGCGGAGCAAGTTCGGCTCGAAGCTGGAGCCCGCATCGATGGTGCAGCTCCAGCTCTACGAAGGCCGGAACCTGGACATCATCACCCAGGCGGAGCGGGTTGTGGCGTTCCCGAACCTCCGCTCGAACCTGGACAGCTATGGCAGAGCGGCGCTGCTGCTCGAGATCATCGATTCGGCGGTCTCCGAGGGCGAGGGCAACCCGGCGCTCTACAAGGTATTGACCGGCGCGCTGCAGGAACTCGAACGTGCGGGTAACCCGCTTGTCGTTCCAACGTTTGTTGCGAAGTTCCTGGTGCTCGAAGGGGTGCAGCCACTGGTCGACGCCTGCGTCCGGTGCGGCTCGGAGGACGACCTGGTCGCCATTCAGATCGCGGAGGGCGGTGTGCTCTGTACCGACTGCCGGGCCGGCGAGCCCATCAGCGACGGTGCCCGCGAGGCGCTCCGCAACGTGTTCGACGGTCGGGTTCGCCATGTCCTCGATACCACAAGCCCGGAGGTCGCGCTCGAGCTGGAGACGCTGGCCGCCCGCCTGATCGAGCAGCACGTGGAGCGTCGCCTGCGATCCTCGTCGGTCCTCTACGAGCAGTTGCAGGACGGCGCGGGCTGAGGCCCGGCCAGCGACGGTCAGTCCGCGGGGACCCAGCGTCCCGAGGTCTCGTCGTGTCGGAACAACCGGCCGCTCGTTTCGTCCCGGTACACCCAGGCCTGCAGGTCGTCATTCCACGCAGGGGTGATCGCGCTCGCCGGCCCGGGATTCGGCTCGGGATCCGTGCCGGGCGCCGGGTCGGCGTCCGCTTGTCCCATCGCGTCCACGCTGGTCGTCGTGGCGGCTGGTGCACCGTGGGGGACCTCGGCGGCCCGGTCGGTCGTAACCGTCAACGGCGTCTCCGACAGCGACGATTCCGGCAGGGTCAACGTGTCGAACGTGTCCTCGCCCGATGCATCGGGATCCTGCGATCCCCGGACGGGACCGGCGCCGTCGGCACGGTCGTCCTCCATCCGGTGGAACGCCTCGTAGTCCAGGTCGTCACCCAGGGTGACCTGGGTTGTGCCGCCGCCCGTCAGATCGGCCTGGAGCAGTTGCCGCAGCTCTTCGACGGCACTGGCGGTTTCGTCCCTGATGCCGAGTTCGATGGTGGTGTCCAGCTCCAGCGGCCCGTTTGTCGCCTGATGGTCGATGGACGGTTGGTCAACGGCCGGGTACTCCATCCCGCCGAGCGGCGCCGATCGGGCATCGGCAACCGCCGATGCGCCGCCCACCGGGCTGTCCGGCACCGGATTGTTGCGCATCGGATTGTCGAGTCCCGGATCGTCGCGCATCGAATTGTCGCGCACTGGATTGTCGCCCACGGGATTGTCGAGTCCCGGATCGTCGAGTGCCCGAATCGATGGGATGACCTCGGCGCGCCCGAATCCGGCGAGCGTGTCGTCAACCGCGGCGGTGGTGTCACCGACCGACCTGTCACCGACCGACCTGTCGACTGTCGGCGCCGGCTCCTCGTCCGGCGATGTCCGCCCCCCGGTTGAGCCGGTGGTCAGAATCTCCTCGACGGCTCGTGTGCTGTCAGCCTCGGTCGTCTCCCGTACGGCGACGCCGAGCACCTCGACGTCGGTGTTGTCGCCGAGCAGGACCGGCAGCCGGAGCAGACTTCGCCCCGGGGTCTGGCCCTGCTGGAGGGCGGGGACAACAAAAAACACCAGTGCAGTGAGCACCACCAGCGTGAGCAGCGTCAGCACAAGCCCGCCGCCGCTGAGGGTGAAGACCGTGTCGCCAAGCCGGACCGCCCGGTTGAGCCCCTCGTCGATCTCGTTGATGCGCAGTTGGTCGGCCACCGAGAACTGAGTCCGGCCGCCGTCCTCGCCGACAACGCTGAACCGCTCGCTGCCGACCACCGCCATCAGCAGTGCGGGCAGGCCGACCAGAAGCAGATCGACGATCACCGCACACAGCCGCCGGGGGAACGTGTCGGCGGCCGGGGAGACCTGGTTCTCATCAGGATGAGGCACGCTGGTCCTGTCGGCCGTTGTCGATCGGACACGAGCGAAATTCGGCATTTATTCGCAGGTGCTGCGGTTACCATGCGATGCCATGAGCGAGCAAGCCCCAGACCTCTTTGACAAGATCGTCAACCTTTCAAAGCGGCGCGGCATCGTGTTCCCGTCGGCCGAGATCTACGGCGGTTTTCGGTCCACGTATGACTATGGACCCGTCGGCGCGCTCATGTTGCGAAACGTCAAAGACGCCTGGTGGCGATCGATGGTTCAGCTCCGCTCCGACGTCGTCGGGTTGGACGCCGCCATCCTCTCACCACCCGCGATCTGGGAGGCGTCCGGCCACCTTGCGAACTTCACCGACCCTCTGGTGGACTGCCGCAACTGCGGCGCCCGCCACCGCGAGGACAAGCTGGAGGACCCGGAGGTCTGCCCCACCTGCGGCTCGCGGGGCCAGTTCACCGAGCCTCGCCAGTTCAACCTGATGTTCAAGACCCAGGCCGGACCCGTCCAGGACGAAGGGGCCGTCGCCTACCTCCGGCCGGAGACCGCCCAGGGGATGTTCATCAACTTCGCAAACGTGCTCAACACATCTCGGAAAAAGCCGCCGTTCGGTATCGCCCAGATCGGCAAGAGCTTCCGGAACGAGATCACGCCCGGCAACTTCGTGTTCCGTACCCGTGAGTTCGAACAGATGGAGATGGAGTTCTTCGTGCCACCGGCCGAGGCGGACAAGTGGTACGAGTACTGGTGCGCCGAGCGCTTCCAGTGGTACGTCGACCACGGCATCGACGAGGCCAAACTTCGGCTCCGACCCCACGACTCCGACGAGCTCAGCCACTACTCGTCCGGCACCAGTGACGTGGAGTTCCTATTCCCGTGGGGATGGGACGAGCTGGAAGGCATCGCAAACCGCGGTTCCTACGATCTGGATCAGCACATGAAGCACTCCGGCCAGAAGTTGGAGTACTTCGACCAGGCCGCCAACGACCGGTACGTGCCACACGTCATCGAGCCGGCCGCCGGTGCGACCAGAACGATGATGGCGTTCCTGATGGCCGCCTACGACGAGGAGGCCGTGAACGACGACACGCGGACCGTGCTGCGCCTCCATCACCGGATTGCCCCGTTCAAGGCGGCGGTGTTGCCGCTGTCGAAGAAGCCGGAACTGACCGGGCCGGCTCAGGAACTCCTGGGGGAACTGCAGTCGCGGTGGATGGTGGACTACGACGAGACCCAGGCCATCGGTCGGCGGTATCGGCGTCAGGACGAGATCGGTACGCCGTTCTGCATCACCTACGACTTCGACTCCCTTGAGGACAAGGCGGTAACCGTTCGGGATCGGGACTCCATGGAGCAGGTCAGGTTGCCGCTGTCAGAGGTCGGCGACTGGTTGGCGGAACGGCTGAGCTGACCGGCTGAGCCGTACGGCAGGAACTCGGACGGGCGGCCGGCGTTGGAGCTGGACTACCAACCCATGTGGGTCGGCGAGTTCGATGTGGCCTGCCCGGGGGCCGAGCTGCAGCTGCCGAACGGGCCGGACGGGCTCCCGTACAGACGGGCCCGCATCCTCATGCGGTTCGGCGGTGAGCCGCTTGGCATGGTCACCGTCGACCGGGATCGGCTCGACGCCGCCGGACTGCTCGCGCTCGCCGCTGACCGCTTCGGTTCGGAGATCGCCGCCGTCGCCCCCGAGGGCTGGTCCCCCGGAACACCGACGTCCGAGTTGCCACCCGAACTGGCTGCGCTGCTGGACGGCCCGCTGCCGTCGATCAGTGTGGTCATCGGGACCAGGAACCGGCCGGACCAGGTGGTCGAGTGCACCAACGTGATCTTCGGTCTTCGGTACCCGGCACCGATCGAGGTCATCATCGTCGACAACGGCGCGTCCGACACCGCCACCGCCGATGCGGTGCAGGCCGCGTTCGGCGACGACGACCGGGTCCGGTACATCGCCGAAACCCGACCCGGTCTGTCCCGGGCCAGGAATCTCGGGCTGGCCGCGGCCAACCACCCCATCACCGCGTTCCTCTCCGACGACATCCGGGTGGACGCCCTGTGGCTGCTGGCCATCGTCCGCGGCTTCAACCGTGACCCCCGGGTCCAGTGTGTGACCGGCTTCTGCCCACCGATGTACCTGGACACCGCGGAGCAGCTCCTGTTCGAATCGTCCATGGCGTGGGGAACCCGGCAGGGCTTCTCCCCGGTCCTCCACCACTTCAGCTCCACCGACGATCGGTTGCACCCCTACCGGCCCGGTAGTTTCGCCAACGGGTCGAACATGGCCTACGACACCGAAGTGTTCCGGCACCACGGCGGCTTCGACGAGTCGCTCGGCCCCGGGACGATCGCCAAGGGAGGTGAGGACCTCGACGCACCGATTCGCCTGTTGGCTCACGATGGTCTTGTGGCCTACGAGCCTGCGGCGATCGGCTGGCACGCCGACCGGTACGACGACCGAGCCTTCACCAAGCACATGTACACCTACGGGCTGGGTCTTACGGCCTTTCTCACAAAACATGTGCTCGACGGGCGATACCGCCGCCACGTCCTCGGGCGGATCCCCGCCGGGCTCCCGGTGTTGGCCAAGGGATTCGACGGTCGGGACCGGGAGCTGCTCGATTCGCGCTCTCTGCCAAAGAAATACTACTTTTGGCACTTTTTTGGCCGGTTGGCTGGACCATTTGCCTACCTCCGGAGCCGCAGAGTTCGGGGATAATGAAGTTTCTTGCTGCGACCGCAACCTTCGACGTCCAACGGTCGAAGTGCAGTCAGTGGGTAAAGAAACACCAGGGCGGGCGCACGATCCCTCGTGCGGTCTTCAGAGAGGCATGAATGGGAATCCAATCGATAGGCGGCCAGTCCGTCGACACACGGGATGCGGTGATCATCACCGGAGGCATGGGCTTCATCGGATCCTTCGTGGCAGACGCATTCCTCGAACTCGGCCGTGATGTCGTCATCATCGATTCGCTGGTGAGTTCCGTCCTCCCGACGGAACCTTACGAGAATCATCCGAACTGCACCGTCCTGAAAATGAGCGTTGAGGACTACTTCCTGGCCGGTGGCACCGTCGCCGGCGCGGAGCGGGTCATCCACGCTGCATCCCTCGTCGGACCGGCCGGCATCCTCAAGTTCGCCGGTCGTCTCGGCGCCGACATCGTTCGCTCCTGCGAGATGGTCGTCGAACAGTGCATCGAGCACGACGTGCCCGTTTGTGACTTCTCATCCGCCGAGGTCTACGGCCGGTCCGGCCTTCTGGCCGAGACGGACACCATCCAGGTCCCGGTCGACTACTCGGTCAGGATCGAATACGCCATTGCAAAGACCCTCACCGAGGCGATCATGGCCAACAGCCGCCACCGCGGCCTCCGGGGCATCGTGATCCGGCCGTTCAACGTGACCGGTCCGCGGCAGTCGGAGCTCGGCGGATTTGTCATGCCGACCTTCGTGCAGCAGGCGCTGGCCGGCGAGGACATCACTGTGTTCGCCACCGGCGAGCAGCTGCGGGCGTTTGTGTCCGTCACCGATCTGGTCCGGTTCATCGTCGACCACATGGACGACGCCATCGCAACCGGACGGCTGATCTTCAACGTTGGCAACCCGGAGAACAAGATCACCGTTCGGGCCCTTGCCGACAAGGTCAAGGAGATGACCGGTTCCTCGTCCGAGGTCGTCTACGCCGACGCCAAACTCATCCACGGTGAGCTCTACGAGGAGGCGGAGTCCTTCGAGAAGACGCCGGTCCTGGCCAACGCAACCTCGGTTGGTTGGGCCCCGAAGATCACCCTCGACGAACTCGTCCAGGAGACCATCGACTACTACCGTCCCCTGGTCGCCAGCCCGGCCTGACCGTCAGCACCGCCGCCCATCCATCAGACCGACCCCGGCGAAATTCGGGCACCAGACCCACGGTTTTTGTTGCCGTCAGACCCAAGTTTCGCCGGTGCGTCCAACCGGGTGGGCGCCCAACTCCTTAGGCTCTTTCCTCATGTTGCTTTCCTCCCTCTCGCGGGTCCTGGTGATCTCGCCCCACGCCGACGATGAAGCCCTCGCCTGCGGCGGGATCATGGCCAGGCTGGCCGATCAGGGCGCCGAGGTCTTTGTCCAGTTCATGACCGTCGACGGGTTCCACCACTACGGCATCGAGGGTGGCACCACCTACCAACAGCGGGTCGACGAGATCGGCGACGTTGCCAAGATCCTCAGCTTCGACTGGGACATTGCCTACGGCGACCAGGATCTGATCGAGAAACTGGACACCGTGCCGAAGCGGGACCTGGTCGATCTGTTCGAGAAGCGCATCAACGAACTGGAACCAGACCTGGTGCTCCTTCCGTCCGGGGCCGACTACGACCAGGACCACGTGGCGTCGTTCGAGACGGCGGTGGCGGCACTCCGGCCGATCTCCCCGGTGTTCGGGAAGTGGTTGGTACCCCACGTCCTGGTGTACGAATCGCCGAAGATCATGTGGTGGTCCGAGGACGTGCCGCGACCGGAGGCGTTTGTCGACATCACCGACGTACTGGACCGGAAACAGGACGCGCTTGCCGCCTACACGACCCAGGCCAGGCCGTCACCGCACATCCGCAGCCCGGAGTCCGTTGCCGCCCTGGCGTGCCTTCGTGGCAAGGAGATAGGCGTCGAGTACGCCGAGGCCTTCGGGGTTCTGCGGACGGTCCTCTAGGGGCCATCGGGCCATCTCGAACCGGACGCCACCGGCTCAGCTCGGCAGGTGGGGCAGGAACCCGCCCAGGGTGTAGTTTTGTCGACTAGTGGGCATCGTCGACGAAGATATCGGCCGGGTTCGGGAGGCGAGTGACATCGTCGCGGTCATTTCCCAGTACACCCAGCTTCGTCGGGTCGGCAGGCGGTTCTCCGGGCTGTGTCCGTTCCACACGGAGAAGTCACCGTCGTTTTCCGTGAACGCCGAAGAAGGCCTGTACTACTGCTTCGGCTGTGGGGTCCGCGGTGACGTCATCACCTTCGTCCGGGAGAAGGAGCACCTGGACTTCGTCGGCTCCGTCGAGTGGCTGGCCAACAAGGCCGGGCTCACGTTGAACTACACCGACGCCGGCGGGGGAGAGGACCGGAGGCGGAAGGCGAAGCTGCAGGACGCCGTCGCCGACGCCGTCCGCTGGTATCACAAACGGTTGATGACCGGGAAGGACGCCGGCGGCGCCCGCTCCTACCTTCGAGGCCGGGGCTTCGACCGGGAGATGGTCGAGCAGTTCCAGGTCGGTTGGGCCCCCGATGACTGGGACACGCTGGCCAAGACCCTCCGTCTCCCGGACAAGGACCTGACGGACAGTGGCTTGGGATTCGTGAACCGGCGGGGACGCCAACAGGACTCGTTCCGGAACCGGGTCCTGTTTCCGATCTTCGACGCCCAGGGCGCCGCGGCCGGGTTCGGCGGGCGGGTGTTGCCGGGCGGCGACGGGCCGAAGTACAAGAACTCATCGGAGTCGACGGTGTACGCCAAGAGCAGACTTCTCTACGGCCTCAACTGGGCAAAGGCCGAGGTTGTGGCGGCGGACGAGGTGGTGGTCTGCGAGGGGTACACCGACGTCATCGGGTTTGCATCCGTCGGCCTGAGCCGGGCGGTCGCCACCTGCGGAACGGCACTGACCGAGGATCACGTCAAGATGCTGCGTCGGTTTGCCAAGCGGGTTGTCCTCGCCTTCGACGCGGACGCCGCAGGCCAGAACGCGGCGGCCCGGTTCTACGAGTGGGAACGGACCCATGATCTGGACGTCGCCGTGGCCGATCTGCCGCCCGGTGTCGATCCGGGGGACCTCAGCCAGTCCGACCCGGAACGGTTGGTCGCGGCGGTGACCGGGGCCAGGCCGTTCCTCGAATTCCGTGTCGAGCGGGCGCTCAACGCCGGTGACCTGGGTTCGGCCGAGGGTCGGGCCAGGACGGCGGAGACGGCGTTGGCCATGATCCGGGAGCATCCGGACCCGCTGGTCCGTGACCAGTACGCCATGACGGTCGCCGGCCGGTGTCGGCTTGATCCCGAGCTGATTCGGACCCAGCTGTCCAAGAGTTCCGAGGGGCCGATTCCGGTGGCCAAGCCCGCCCGTTCCGTCGGCGACCTTCGGGAGAGTCCCGAACTTGAGGCCCTGAAGCTCGCCGTCCACCGCAGGGACGAAATCGCCGACCTGCTGATCCCCGAGCTCTTCGACGATGAACTGTTGGCCACCACGTACGATCTGCTCGACGACTGCGGTTCCCTGCACGAGGTCATCGAGCGCGGTGGGCCGGAGGTGGCGGAGGTTGTCCAACGACTTTCCGTCGAGGAGTCGTCAGCGGAACCGATGGGCGTGGCCGCCAGATTGTGGGATCCATACCTTGAGAAGCTGATGGCCGAGTCTGCCCAGGCCATGACCACCGCAGCCGCGGAAGAACAGATCGAGATCGCCCGGGAACACCGCTGGCTCCGGTTGAAGCTGGAGGACGTTCGAGAACCCAACGAGCAAGCGGGAGCCATCGCAGACTTGCTAGTTTGGGTGGGAGACCTAGCGGAGGACAGTATTTGAACGCCGAGCCCCAATTGCCCGCAGAGTCGTCGTTTGCTGAGGAGTACAAGCAACGGCTTCTGCTGCGCGCCAAGGCCGGCCGCCCGCTCAACGTCGATGACGTCGTAGCGGTGATGCCCCGCGTGGAATTGACCCCGGAGGTCCTGGCCGAGGTCGGCCAGTTCATGCGGGACAACAGCATCCCGTTCGACGAGGAACCACCGGACCTGCACGAGCTGAACGGCGTCGAGGAGGGTCGGCGCATCCGTCGTCGACAGGACCCCGCCAGGGTCGCCGCGGCGGCCATGGCCCGGGCGTCGGGCTCCGCCGACCCGGTCCGTATGTACCTGAAGGAGATCGGGAAGGTACCGCTCCTCAGCGCGGCGGAAGAGGTTGCACTGGCCAAACGCATCGAGACGGGTGCGGCCGCAGCGGCCACCATCGCCGAGATGAACGGCGCCGGTCAGTGGCAGGGGGTCCGGAACGAGGAACAGCGGGTCCTGCGGCGTCAGGTGGCGGACGGCGATCGGGCCCGCCAGGAGTTGACGTCGGCCAATCTTCGGCTGGTCGTTTCGATCGCGAAGCGCCATGTCGGTCGAGGCGTCCCCATCCTTGATTTGGTCCAGGAGGGCAACCTCGGCCTCATGCGGGCGGTGCAGAAGTTCGACTACACCAAGGGGTTCAAGTTCTCCACCTACGCCACCTGGTGGATTCGTCAGGCCATCACCAGGGCCATCGCCGACCAGTCCCGGACCATCCGGGTCCCCGTGCACATGGTGGAGTCGATCAACAAGGTGCTGCGGGCCCAACGGACGCTCGGGGCGAAGCTCGAGCGGGACCCCACCATCCCGGAGCTGGCGGAGGAGGTTGACCTGCCGCCGGAGAAGGTGGAGGAGATTCTGCGGATCGCCTCCCAGGATCCGCTGTCGCTCGACACCCCCATCGGGGACGAGGACGACACCTCCATGGCGGATTTCATCGCCGACAAAGGTGCTGCACCGCTCGACCTTGCGGCCCGCAAGCTGCTGGAACAGACCGTGCGGGACGTCCTTGGAGACCTGTCGGACCGGGAGTCCGAGGTGGTCCGGCTGCGGTTCGGTCTTGAGGACGGGAGGCCCCGGACACTGGAGGAGGTCGGCCGGGAGTTCGGCGTCACCCGCGAACGGATCCGCCAGATCGAGTCAAAAACCCTCGCCAAGCTCCGGCATCCGCTGCGCAGCGATCGGCTCCGGGACTATCTCGACTGATTCAACAATTGGTGCTCTGCTGCCGATCTAAACCGCTATCCTGACGGACGCAATCCGGGGTAGCTCAGTTGGCAGAGCAACTGACTGTTAATCAGTGGGTCGTGAGTTCGAGCCTCACCCCCGGAGCCACGCCTCACCAGGCGGAACGCCCGCTCACCCATACGGGGAGCGGGCTTTTCACTGCCCCTATCCGGCGTTAGACCGGGGAGCGGACCGCCCGCCGGTGCAGAAACGCACGCCACCGCCTGCCGGGTTGCCCGCCTGTGGCACCGGGGTTGTTCGCCACGTCAACCAGACCGCGCGATGGTAGGACGATCGGGTCATGTGTGACCTGCTGGTGGACGCACCACCGGGGAAGGAGCGAACCGATGAACCTTGTGAGCGTGTCCATCACCGGACCGAGCGAGCAGTGGTTGGCCGATCACACCCGTTCACTCATCGAAGCCAAACTGGTCGCCTGCGGCAACATCATCCCCGCGGTGCGATCGATCTACCGATGGGACGGCGAGATCGAGGACGATGCCGAGGCAGCGGTCATTCTCCACACTCGGGAAGCGCACGTCCCGGCGATCATCGACGCCACCAACATCGCCCACCCGTACGACACCGCGCAGATCTTGGCCACAGAGATCGTCTCGGCCGATCCCGCCTACCAACGGTGGGTCATCGCCGCAACCGACCTCTCCGGCTGACGGCACCAGGACGTTCCGTCCCAGGGCGCCACCTGGCTGCTCGGACCGCAGCCGCCGCTCCACCCTGACTCGACCGCTGTTCCAGCTCATGTTGACCTGCGGCGCCCAATCTGGCGGTGAGGAGGTCGCCGACGGTGCGACCACGAGCGAGGAGCAGAGCGCCATGACCGACAGCACGAACACCACCAACACCAGCAACACCGCTATCGAGCCGACCGATCACCGGTTCCCCGCCGCCGGGCGCGGCACGATCGTTCTCGACGACGTCGTGGACATCGCCCGCCCCCCGGCGGAGGTGTTCGACAACCTGGCAGACGTCTCCAACGATCCGGTATGGCAGGACGGCCTCATCGAGGCCCGCTTCACGTCAGCAGGTCCGGTAATGGTTGGGAGCACCGGGGTCCATGTTGCCAAGCCGTTCGGCCGGCGGGTCGAGGTCGGATGGCGGTTGACCGCGTTCGAGCCCAACCGGGAGATGGCCTGGACGTTCGTCTCCGGCCCGTTCACCGGCGGGGAGGGGTATCGCCTCGAACCGACGGCAACCGGCACGAGGGTGACCCACTGGGCGGTCCTCCGTCCCCACGGCCTCCTCCGGGTCCTCCGTCCGCTGATCGCCGGGTCCTTTGTTATCCAGTCCCAGACCAACATGGAGGCCTTCCGGGACCTTCTGGAGGCCGGTGCAGGATAGCTCCCGCACCGCAGACGACCGGACGGCCGACTCAGCCGGTCTCGGACTCGACCAGGTCCGCAACCTCGGTCATGAAGTGCGCCGTCGCCTCGGCGGTCGCCCGATCGTCCGGCGAAGCGTTTCCGGTTTTCCGGATCTGCAGCGCACGTTCGATCAACGGCCGATGGGCCGGGAGCTCGCCGATCGCCCACCGTCCGGCTCCGGACTTCGACGCGATTCGCCCGGTCCTGGCCGTGTACAGCATTCGGGCCAAACCGAGGACACACCAGGCGGTCATGTCGGCGGAGAACTCGACCCGCCGGGGATCGGCGAGCGCCCCCTCGATGGCATCGGAGATCGGTCTCCAGTAGCCGACGGTGTTTTCCTTGACGAACGATCGCAGCGCCCGGTCGTCCCGGTGGACGTCGAAGGCTGACGGGGTGGGCCCCCGGATCGCCAGACCATGATCGGCGAGTGTCAGCCAGACAGCCGGGTTGAGCTCGAAACAGTCCGGGTTGTGGTGGAACTCGCGATGGAGGGTCCACGGTCGCACAACGGCCCGCGGTGGGGCGGCGAGGTCGTCCCAGGTGAGGTACGGGCCGTCGATGTCGGTATCGGCCATTTCGGTGGTGATGGCCATATGTGCCAGCCGGAGCGCCGCAACATCATCGGCCGTGGCGGGCTCGGCCGAGACCGCGATGATGTCGATGTCGCTGTTGGGCCGCCAGTTGCCGAGCGCCGCCGAGCCGACCACGTACAGGCCCTCGACAAAACCGGGAAGCCGATCGTCGTGGTGGTGCAGCCATCGCACAAGGGCCGATCGGACGGGTGCGGGCGTAACGATCGGCGGATCCATCGCAGCAGTCTGTCACCCCGACGCCTGGTCGTGGTGCCGCCCTCGGGCCGACGTTGAAGTCGTTCCCCCGGCGATCGGGCGACGGTTCGTCGGTCCGTACGATCGGTGCAAAGGTAGGAGCATGAAGATCTCCATTTCGGTCGGCAGTGCGTACTACAACGGCGAGAACTGGGAAGACGTGGTGGCCTATGTTCGGGCCGCCGATCGGCTGGGGGTTGACACGGTCTGGTCCGCCGAGGCGTGGGGCATGGAGGCCGTCACCTCGCTCGGCTACCTGGCCGCGGTCACCGAGCGCATCAGGTTGGGCACCGGGATCATGCAGATCAGCGCCAGGACCCCGGCCATGACGGCCATGACCGCCCTGTCGATGGCCCAGATATCCGGAGACCGGTTCAGCCTCGGGCTTGGCGTCAGCGGGCCCCAGGTGGTCGAGGGGCTCCACGGTGAGTCTTTTGGAAAGCCGCTCGGACGGCTCCGGGAGTATCTGGAGATCGTGCGCAAGGGTATCGACGGGGAGCGGCTGGTCTATGACGGCCGGCACTACGTGCTGCCCCGGCCGGGCGGGGAGGGCAAGGCGCTGAAGTCCTCGATAAGACCCCGGCCGGAGCTACCGATCTATCTGGCGACCCTCGGCCCGAAATCACTCGAGTTGACCGGCGAGCTGGCCGACGGGTGGCTCGGCACGTCGTTCGTGCCCGAACATGCCGGGGCCCTCCTTGACCCGATCCGGGCCGGCGCCATCGCTGCCGGCCGTTCGCTGGACGACATAGACATCCTGGTCAGTGCCCGGATTGCGGTTTCCGACGACGTTGACGGGCTGATCGCCGCCGCCCGGTCCGGGATGGCGTTCACCCTGGGCGGCATGGGTTCTGCGACGACCAACTTCTACAACAACGCCTACTCCCGCGCCGGTTATGCCGACGTCTGCGACGAGGTTCGGCGGCTGTGGGTTGAGGGGGACAAGGCGGCTGCGGCCGCCGCCGTGCCGGATGAGCTGATCCTCGCCGCCTACCCGATCGGGACGGAGGACATGGTCCGAAAGAGGCTTTTGGCGTACGCGGCGGCCGGGGTGGACGGCGTTCGCATCACCGCCCAGGGGGAGACCGCAGCGGATCAGATCGCTCACCTGGAAATGGTGGCGGATCTTGTGGCGGCTGCAGCGAGGGGTTGACCGGCCCCGATGAGGGTCCGGCCGGAGTTTGTGGGACCAGCGCCCGGACCACCCCGGCCAGCGCCACGAGCAGCCCGCCGATGACAACCGCTTGGACCGGCACGGACCGGGTAGGGGCGAGCGAAGCGGTCACGGTGGCAGCGCCGCCAAGGACAACCGAGACACCGACGACCGTCAGGACCTCCTGGATCCGTCTGGCGGTGGCCGCGGCCGTGTAGCGGGCGCCCTTTCGGCGCTCGATCGCCTCCCATCCGACCTCAACAGCGACAAACCAGCCGCAGCCGATGGCCAGCGAGCGAAGCCAGGACGGTCCGTCGCCCAGACCGGCTTCGATCAGCGCCGCGCCGAGCAGGGGGAGAGACGAGATGCCGATCCACCGGGCCGATCCGATGATCAGGAAGTACAGGTGAATGACAAGCGAGGCGGCGACCAGTTGGGCGACCACCGCCCGGCCCTCGACGGCGGTGATCCAGACCGCACCACCGACCGTGACCGCCAGCGCGGCCGCAGCCGCGGTCAGCAGTAACCCCGGTCGCATCAGGGGCCCCCGATCCGAACGGCGCGACGCCGCCTGGCCACGATTTCGGCCAGCGTTGCGTCCAGGTGGCCGGAGCCGTCCCAGGCGGCCATTATCACCCCCTGCTCGGCGAACCGATCCCGCATCATCTCCCGGTCGGCAAGCCACAGTCGCATGGCCAGACGGGTGGCGGTGGTCGGCTGGTGGGTCTGCAACGCCTCTTCGGCCAGGCAGTCGATGACGGCAACGTCATGGCCTCTGGCGCGGACCGCGGTGACGGCGTCGACGAAGCGGGAGTCGAGCATGGGCGAGAAGGCGATCACAAACGACCGGGCCGGGAGGGCTCTGGCGGAAAAGACCGGCAGCTCCCGGTCCGCGGCGTTCCGATAGAGCCCGGTCGCCAGGAGCGCATCGGTCAACCGCTGCAACTGGACGCGGCCCGTGCCGGGGGTCACCCACCGGACGAGTCCGCCGAATTCGATGAGCCCGACCCGGTCGGTGGCGCCGAGGTGGCTCTCGGCAAGCGCGATCGACGCCTCGGCGACCAACCCGAATATCCGCCGTACGTCGTGGCCGGACTCGACAAACGAGTCGACGAGCAGAATCACGTCACTGGCCCGGTCTGGATGTCGCTGGGAAACCCACAGATCATTCGTTCTGGCGCTGACCCGCCAGTTGATGTCCCGAACGGAGTCCCCGGGCCCGTACCGGCGTAGGTCGGCGTACTCAATTCCCGTGCCGGATTCGGCGGACCGGTGGGTTCCGGCCACCCGCCTGACCAGCCACGGGGTGAGCAGCTGCCGAAGCTGTGAAGCCGTCGGGTGGACTCGAACCGTCTCGGTGGCCGCCGTGCGCCCATGCTGGCGGAACAGCCCGTACGGCAGGTCAACCTCGATGTTCAGGCGGCCGACGTCGTGGGCGCCCCACTCGTTGGCGGGCAGCTCCGACACGACAACGGCGGTCCGGTCTGAGGTCACCAGCTCAACGGTCGACTGCGCAGACCGCTCGGCAGCGGTGGCGTCTGTCGGCCAGAACTCTCTGGCCGGGTTGGGGGTCAACGTCACCAGCGCGTCGCCGGTCGCCGTGACCTGCGAATCGAGTGTGACGGTGTCGCCCACAACCACCCGTTCGTGTTCCGGACTGACAAGGACCTCGACGGCGACCGGTCCGGATCGGTTGAGGCCGAGCACAACAAGGACGGCCCACGGGCCGACCAGCAGAGACGCCTCCGGGATCCCGGCAAAAACGGCGACGAGCGCACCGAGACAGCACAGCGCCAGTGCGGTGGGAAGCCGCGCGGTGCTGCGTCTGGTCACGCCGGTGTCTGACCCGACCGGTGGGCCTCGCTCGACACCGCGGGGTCCGGAGGTCGCCCGGTGTCGGCGGGCCGTGAACCGTCGGTCGGACGGGCTACGTCGGTCGGCGGGGGAGCGGCGGTCGCCGACGGGATGTCCGTCGGCAGGGTGGTCGGTGTCGGCACGGTGTCCAGGATCTCCTCGATCACCGTTTCCGGATTGACCCCGCGAACCCACAGCTCCGGTCGCAGCACGATCCGGTGGGCCAACGCGGGTACGGCGACCGACTTCACGTCGTCCGGGGTCACGTATGACCGCCCGTCGATTGCCGCCGTCGCCCGGCCGAGCTTCACCAGTGCCTCAACCCCTCGGGGACTTGCTCCGGCGTGGACCTGACCGGCGGCCCGGGTGGCGTGGACAAGCGCAACGCAGTAGTCGATGACCGGATCGGTCACCGTTACCAGCTCCATCGACGCCTGCATCCCCCGAATCGTCGCCCGGTCGACCACCGGTTCCAGGACGACGGTGTCCGTTCCCCGGTGCAGCCGCCGCCTGATGATCTCCGCATCGTTCTCCCGGCTCGGATAGCCGATTGAGGTCCGAAGGAGGAACCGGTCGATCTGAGCCTCCGGCTGGGGATAGGTACCCTCGAACTCGATCGGGTTCTGGGTGGCCAGGACCAGGAACGGTCTGGGGAGGGGGTGGGAGACCCCGTCAACGGTGACCTGCTGCTCCTGCATGGCCTCCAGCAGTGAGGCCTGGGTCTTCGGCGGGGCCCGGTTGATCTCATCGGCGATGATCACGTTGTGGAAGATCGGACCCTTGCGGAAATCGAACCGACGGTTCTCCTGGTCGTACAGCAACGAACCGGTCACGTCGGCCGGCATGAGATCCGGCGTGAACTGGACCCGACCGACGGTCAGGCCGGTGACCTGGGCCAGCGATCGGGCGATAAGCGTCTTGCCGAGGCCGGGTAGATCCTCCAGCAACACGTGGCCGCCGGCCAACAGGCCGCTGAGGATGAGCTCCAGCTGTGGCCTTTTGCCGACAACGACGGTTTCGATGTTGTCGAGGACACGCCGGGAGGCGGCCGCCGTCTCCGGAACGGACAGGGTCGGTTCGGTCATACAGGCCGGCTCCGATCGGTTTGGTCGACCGGTAGCAACCGGTCGATGAAGGTCTCCACCTCTTGAAGAGATGCCGCGCGGTCGGTGACCGCCGGGTCGAGCAACCAGGCGACCTCACCGAACAGTTCCCGAACCCGCCCCGGGTTGGCGTCCGGGTCGATGCCATGCCGTCGCGGGAGATGGTGATCCGCCAACTCCTGGAGTTGTGGACGGAGCTGGGACACCGTGGTCCGCTCGTGATCTCTGGCCCTGATCAGCAGGCCTTCGAAGCTCCGTAGGCCGAACGGCCGGCGGTCCACCGGTTCCGGTCGTTGGCGTCGAAGCGGAACGATGCCGAGCAACTGGGCGGGTACTGCCGGGAGACCGTCGAACAGGCGGATCAGCAGGACCGCGGTCAGCCAGACACTGAACCCGATGATCCAGACCTGGAGCGAGATGGCTCGATCCCGGCCGGTGGCCAACCCCAGGAGGGTCGCCAGCCCGGCGGCCCACAGGACGGCGCCGGCCAACACCCTCGGTGTCATCGTGCGTTTGCTCACGGCGCCGGGGTGGTCGGTTCGGCGGCCAACTCGGCCCGTGCCCGCTCGAGCGCCGCCATGGCGGACGCCCGGTGATCACCGGTCACGGCTGCGGCGGAGAACCGAGCCAGTTCGTAGAGCCCCCCAAGCTGGACGAACGGCGCCGGATCGACCGGGAGCGTCAGTAACGAGCGGGTGATGTGCTCGGCCGCCGTCTCGCTGTCGCGCCGGGCGCTGCCCCGGTCCTCCAGCACCACCTCCAGCCTGCGATAGGCGTTGAGAACGGCGGTCCGTGGATCCCCGTCGTCCTCCAGCTCCAGTCTGGCCTGATCGATGGCGGTGATCAGCTCCGCCTCGAGCAGCTCATCCGGGCTGTCGGATGTCGGGCGGTTACGACGGCGCAGCATGACGATCGCCGAGATGATCATGCCGACAACGGCGGCGATCACCAGGAGGTCGGTCGCCTCGGCCACGGTTTCCGGCGGCGTACGCTCGGTGACATCGAACAGCTCCTCGTCCGGGAGCGTGTTCTCCTCCTGGTCCTCGGCGCGGTCCGCCATGTCGATCAGAAACTGCGGCTGCCAGAACAGCAACCCGACCACGGCGACAAAAAGCAGCAGAAACCCCAGGGACCCCCGCCGCCTGGCCGGTTCCTTCCATTCCGACTGGAAGGGGTTGATGATGATGAGCAGTATCAGTCCGAAAACCGCGCCGACCAGCAGCAGAACAAGCAGCACGATGTCGAGGTCCTCAACGCCGATCAACGGTGGTTCCGTCGGTCGCCGGCCGGCCGAGACAACGATCACCACCACCCACATGGCCAGCGCGATCGCGGGCAGGGCCCGGCCAGCCCGGTTCGTCTGCCCACTGCCCTTTTCGGCCATACGGACCAACGGTAGTTCCTTCCGGCGGCCCGTTCACCTGCGGACCTGCAGGGTCGCCGGGTCATTCCGACGCACGGCTCAGCCGGCCGGGTCGGTACCGGTGGGAACTGGAGCGCTGTGCACTCCCGGGATTACCGTCTGCGGGTATGAAAGCGCTCGAAGTCCAGTCCCTCACCGGCCCGGACGGCATCGCCGTCGTCGAGCTGCCGGAGCCGACCGCGGACGGTGGCAAGATCCTGATCACCGTCGAAGCGGCCGGCGTGTCGTTCCCGGACCTGCTCCAGAGTCGAGGTCTCTACCAGGTCAGGCCGGAACCGCCGTTTGTCCCCGGTATCGAGATGGCGGGCACCGTCCGGACCGCGCCGGAGGACTCCGGGTTCGCGCCGGGGGACCGGGTCTGCGGGATGGGTCAGGGTGTCCTGGCCGAGGTTGCCGTCTGCCGGCCCGGTCAGCTGTTTCACCTCCCGGACGAGCTGACCATGGAGGAGGGGGCGGCGCTGGTCATGAACTACCAGACCGCGGTGTTCTGCATGGTCCACCGCGGTGGGCTCACCGCCGGCGAGACCGTTCTGATCCTTGGGGCGTCCGGTGGCGTCGGCACCTCCGGCATTCAGGTGGCCAAGGCTGCCGGTGCAGCCCAGGTGATCGGTCTCGTCTCCACCGAGGAGAAGGCCGAGGTGGCGATGGCCGCCGGGGCCGATCGGACGGTTGTCATCTCCGACACCTGGAAGGACGACGTCCTGGCCGTGACGGACGGTCGAGGGGTCGACCTGGTCTACGATCCCGTCGGTGGGGACCGATTCCTCGACGGGATACGGTCTCTGGCCCGATTCGGCAGGCTGGTGGTGGTCGGCTTCGCCGCCGGCACCATTCCCGAGGTGAAGGTGAATCGGCTGCTGCTGCGCAACGTGAGCGTCGTCGGCGCCGCCTGGGGTGAGGCGGTGGTGGCGGAGCCGGATCTGCCGGCAAGGATCCACGAAGAGCTGCTGCCGATGATCCGTAGCGGGGCGGTCAAACCGCCGATCGGCCAGGTCTTCGCCCTCGACGATGCGGTCGACGCGTTCCGGGCCCTCGACGAACGGACCGCGGTCGGCAAGGTGATCGTTCGGATCGCCGGTGAGGGTGAGGGGTGACCATGACCTATGAGCAGCTGGATGTTGAACGGGACGGGCCGGTCCTTCGGGTCTGGTTGAACCGGCCGGAGAAGCGGAACGCCCACGACCACGCGATGGTGACCGAGATCGGGGACTTCTTCCTGGCCGCGGCGGCTGATCTGGAGACCCGGGTCATCGTCCTCGGTGGCCGGGGCCCGTCGTTCTGCGCCGGGGCAGACCGCAAGGAACGGCTGCCACCGCCTGCATCGGAGCGGGAGCGCCGGTACCGGAATCAGCTGGGGCGCCGGGCGACCAGGGCGATCGAGGATTGCCCGGTACCGACGATCGCCCGGGTACAGGGCCATGCCGCCGGTGGCGGGTCCTGTCTGGCCGCGTCGTGCGACTTCCGGATCACCACCACCGACTGCCAGTGGTGGGTTCCCGAGGTGGAGCTTGGGACGCCGCTCCCGTGGGCCGCGACGCCACGCCTCATCCAGGAGATCGGCATGGCCAGAGCCCGACAGTACGTGATGCTGGCGGAACGGATCGACGGAACGACCGCCGCCGAATGGGGCCTGGCCAACGAGTGCGTGCCGGACGACGAGCTCGACCAGGTGGTCGACCGGTTCGTCGAGCGGCTGCTGTCCCTACCGGAGCTGGCGGTCGACATGGCAAAGGCCCACTTTCGGGGGTACGCCAGGGGTTCGGCCCTTGGGGATCTGTCGGAGACCGACGGGGACCTCAGCAACATCGTCCAGGGCAGTGCTGACTTCGCTGCCCGCTTCTCCAGTTTCTGAGCCTCCGACTCCGGCGAAATTTGGGCGCTCAGGCCGCAGAAAACGTGGGCTACGAGCCCGAATTCGGGGTGGGCGGGTTGACCGAATCGCTTGGGTCGGCGGGGCTGGCCTGGTTGGTTGTCGTGGCAGCGCCCGTTGGGGTCGCGGCGTCGATCTTGGCCTGGTCGTAGCCGATCTCGGCCAGAACCTCCCGGTTGTGCTGGCCGAGCGTGGCGACCTGCTGGAAGAGCCCGGGGTCACCGGAGCGGAACTTGATCGGGCTCCGCACCACGCGGTACGGCCCCTCGGTCGGATGGTCGTGGTGTTCGATCAGGCCGACCGCATCGAAGTGGGGGTCGTCGCCGATGTCCACCAGGTCGACAACGGGGGCGGCGGGGATGGAGTGGTCGTCGCAGACCTGCATCCACTCGGCCGTCGTCCGTGAGGTCGTGACCCCTTCGAGCAGTCCGTACAGGGCGTCGACGTTTTGGACCCGGGCATTCACGGTGGCGAACCGGGGATCGTCCGCATACTCCTCCAAGCCGGTGAGGCGGAAGAAGTCACGCCAGTTCTCGTCGCTGTAGGGGAGCAGGCAGACCCAGCCGTCAGCCGAGCGGCGGGGCCTGCGGTGTTTGGTCAGCAGCCGCTTGTAGCTGAAGTCACCGACCGGCGGTTCGAAGGTGTGGCCCTGCAGGTGCTCGACCAGGTTGAACGACGCCAGCGATTCCGCCATGGGCACCTCGATGAAGTCGCCCCTGCCGGTCACCGCCCGGTGGTACAGCCCGGCGATCACCGAATAGGTGATGTGGAGGGAGGCGATCTTGTCGGCGATGACGCTGGGGATGTACGCCGGTTCGTCGTCCAGCCAGGAGAACATCGACGCCATGCCGGAGGCCGCCTGGATGACGTCGTCGTAGGCCGCCTTGTCCGCGTAGGGCCCGTCGCTGCCGAACCCAGTCGCCGAGCAGTAGACCAGGTCGGCCCGTCGGGCCCGGAGATCCTCATCGGTGAGCCGGAGCGACCGCAGGGCCCGCGGTCGCAGGTTGGTCACGAACGCATCCGCGGTCTCTGCCAGGTCAAGGAGCGCATCTCGTCCGGCGTCGATCTTGAGGTCGAGCACCACCGAGCGTTTGTTCCGATTCACGTTCATCGAGAACCCGCTCATCCCCGGTGAACGCTTCGGTTCGAAGTCCCGCATGAAATCCCCGGCCGGCGGTTCAACCCGGATCACGTCTGCGCCCATGTCGGCCAGCGCCCGGGTGGCCAGCGGCCCCATCACCACCGTTGTCAGGTCCAGGATCCTGGCCCCGGCCAGGGGCCCGACTCCGCCGGATGGGTCTGCGGGGGCACCCGCCGGTTGCTCAGATGAAGTCACAGTGGCCAATCGTGGTCCAAACCGCGGCGGTGGACAAACCCTCACCGACAGACCGCCGGCGACCGCGGCGGACCACCGCCAACCGGTGCGGGACCGAACGCGGCATCGACCGGTGCGGGGTCCGGTTAAGCTTGGTCCCCGGTGTTCGGCGTCCACGGCCGAGGACCGGCACGACGGGCCCGTAGCTCAGTTGGTTAGAGCAAGGGACTCATAATCTCTCGGTCGCGGGTTCGAGCCCCGCCGGGCCCACGTTTTGCCTCGGGCGGAGGATTCGCACGAGCAGATGAGGACTCACGTCGGTCGAACGGCGAACTGATTCAAGTGGAAACAGTTTCGATTGTGTGACGATCGGTTAATACAGCCCCCGAAACGGCCGCTGCTTTAGGGACCGAGGCGGATCGGATCGGATCGGTTGATTCCGTTCGTGCCGCCCCTGCGACCAGTGGAGCATCGTCACCCAATTCCCATGGCCCTTCGAACCGTCACCCCCGAGGACGACGCCCCGGCAGCCGAGGAGCGGTCAATCCGCTATACGCTGCTCCCGGCCTGGATCCTGGTCCCGCAGATGTTTCTGGCCGCCGGATGGCTCCGGGCCGGCGTCGGCCACACGATGCGGACCGAGTGGTGGTCCGGGCAGGACCTTCAGGACTTTGCCGCGGACCAGGCCGATCACTCGATTCTGGGGTACAACCGCTTCCTGGAGAACGTGGTTGCCGACATGCCGTTTGCGATCGCGGTCGTCGTGGCCGCCGCCCAGGTCCTGGTCGGTCTTGCCCTACTGGCCAATTGGGCGCCGGTCCGGGCGCTCACGGTTGGTGCATTCCTCAACGTGAACTTCATGCTGGCCGGTGTTGTGAACCCGTCGGTCTTCTACCTGGTGCTTGCCGGTGGCATCGTCAGCTGGCACCTCGATCGCAACCTGTCGTCCGAGGCCAAGGGGCGGTTGGTGAAGCGGTCCCTGCTGGTGGCGGCCGTCGGTATCGCGGTTGTCGTCTTCGAGGTCGGCTCGGTGCACCCGAAGAACGTCACCGAGGATCCGGCGTCGGTCCTGATCTTCCTGTTACTGCTGACGGTCCTGACGGCGTGGTCGATCCGGGACCTGGACGGGGTTGACGAGTCGGAGGCGATAGCGGACACCCAGCTCTCTGCCGAAGAGCACTGAGCGGCACGCGTTGGTACCGGCCTGCCCGGCGGCCGGCCGGGCCAACCTGGGGCGATTCAGCTGCCGGTTCGTCGCAGCGGACTGCGCCGCCGTTCGTTCCGTTTCTTCTGCGGGGTGGAGAGCGGGCGCTCCCGGATGTCGACCAACCGGGAGTCGTGGTTGGCCCGATCACCGCCTCCAACGGTCGACAGGTCGTACTCCCAGCGTTGCCGGAGGCCCATACGGCTGCGGCCCATCGCTGCGCCGGTCTTCGGCAGCTTCACACCGAGGATCTGGTGCACCTGTACCTGGCCGACCGCAAAGTTGACGGACGTCGCCGCCATGTAGAGCCGCCACACCCTGGCCCGACCCTCGCCGACCTCGGCGACCGCGGCGTCCCAGTTGGCCTCCAGATTGTCCACCCAGTGGCGGAGCGTGAGGGCGTAGTGCTCCCGGATGCTCTCCATGTGGCGGGCTTCGATGCCGATGCGCTGCATCTGGCCGACGACGTCACCGACCTCGTGAAGCTCACCGTCGGGAAAGACGTAGCGGTGAATGAACCCGTCCCGAGCGACCGCCACCTGTTCCTTCTTGATGATCCGCCCGATCGGTGGCATCGGGGTCCGGCCGATCTGGTGGTTGAGCAATCGACCGCTCGGGGTTAACAAGCCGCGGAGGATCTCGAAGTAGCGGGTCAGGTAGGCCAACCCGACGTGTTCGAACATGCCGATTGAGCTGATGGCGTCGAACGGGCCGTCGGTGATGTCCCGATAGTCCTGGACCCGGATCTCGATCCGGTCTTCAAGCCCCAGCTCCGCAACCCGCTCTCTGGCCTTGGTGGCCTGGGCCTCCGAGATCGTGATCCCGACCGCCTCAACCCCGTAGTGTGTCGCGGCGTGGATGACCATCCCACCCCAGCCGCAACCGACGTCGAGGAGCCGCATGCCCGGCTCCAAACCGAGCTTCCGGCAGATCAGTTCGTACTTGTTCGACTGGGCCTGCTCCAGGGTGTCCGTCTCGTTCTCGAACACGGCGCACGAGTAGGTCCAGGAAGGGCCGAGGACCATGCGATAGAAGTCGTTCGACACGTCGTAGTGGTGGGTGATCGACTTACGGTCCCTGGCCAGCGTGTGTTTTCGGAGCCGGCCACCCAGGTCAACCTCCTCCGGAGGGATGGGCGGGGACTGGGTCAGGGTGCGAAGACCCACGTCTTTGATCAGCCCCCGGATCTGGCCGGGGGCAAACCGGATACCACCGAGGTCGCGCTGCAGGTTCAGCAGCGACCAGATATCCCCGTCGATGTCCATGGCCCCCGAGACATAGGCTCGGCCGAAGCCGAGCTCGCCCGGTGACCGGACGAAATGCCGGATCGCGTCCGGACTGTTGAACCGCACGGTGACCGGCGCCGAGTCGGCACCCCACTCCCGGCCCCGCCAGTCCTCGAACCGGACACTGTCATTTTGACCGAGGAAATCCTCGGTCACCGCTTGTAGCGACATCCCTAACCTCCCAGCCGTTGAACGTCAGGGTATGCGGTTGTTGAAGGGTGGCCAAACGGTTACGGGGGTCCGCAGGTCCGATAATCCGGGATTGACCGGGCCGTTTGGCCACTAGTCTTTCTAGGCGATGAGTACGTCCACCCCCGCTTCGGAAATCGAAAAAGCCTATGACCCGTCTGCTGCGGAGCAGGAGGTGTCGGCGCGCTGGGAAAAGGCCAAAATGTCAGCAGTGGAGCCGGTCTCCGGCGCTGACGGTTCGAGTTCCAGCGATGAGAAAAAGACGTATTCAATTGTCATTCCCCCGCCGAACGTCACGGCCGCCCTGCATCTCGGCCACGCCCTGAACAACACACTCCAGGACGTGCTCATCCGTTATCACAGAATGTTGGGTGATCGTACCCTGTGGATGCCGGGAACGGATCATGCCGGCATCGCCACCCAGACCGTTGTCGAGAAGCGGTTGTTGGCCCAGGGGATCAAACGGCTGGAGATGGGCCGAGAGGCGTTTGTCGACAAAACCCAGGAGTGGAAGGACGAGTACGAGGCCGTCATCATCGACCAGCTGCTGGCAATGGGGGCATCCTGTGACTGGGACCGGATCCGGTTCACCATGGACGAGATGTGCAGCACCGCCGTCCGTCACGCCTTCTTCGCGCTCTTCCGGGACGGGTTGATCTACCGCGGCAAGCGTCTGGTCAACTGGGATCCTGTCACCAGGACCGCCCTCGCCGATGACGAGGTCGAGATGGAGAACGTCGCCGGCCACATGTGGTACCTCCGGTACCCGCTGGCCGACGGATCCGGCCACGTCACCGTGGCCACCACCAGGCCGGAGACGATGCTTGGTGACACCGCCGTCGCCATGAACCCCGCAGACCCCCGGGGCGAGGAGCTGCGGGGTAAAGAGGTTCTGCTGCCGATCGTCGGTCGGACCATCCCGATCGTCGAGGACGACTATGTCGTCATGGCGGACCCGGAGGGCACCGACGCAAAAGCCAAGTTCGCCACCGGGTACCTGAAGGTCACGCCGGCCCACGATCAGAATGACTGGGAGATCGGCCTCCGCAACGAGCTGCCGGTTATCAACGTCATGGGTCCCGACGGATCGATCAGCGCGGACCACGGCTGGGAGGACGTCTCGGAGGAGGCACAGGCGTTTGTCGGCCTCAGCCGGGAGGACGCCAGGGCGGCCATCGTCGACTGGTTCGACAAAAACGATCTGCTGGCCGAGGTCCGGGACTACGAACACAGCGTCGGCCACTCGTACCGCAGCCACGTCCCGATCGAGCCATGGCTGTCCGACCAGTGGTACGTCGCAGTCACCGACGACAGGCTCCGGGGTTCGGCGTTGCGGGCACAGGACCCGGACCAGACGCCGCCACTGCCGGACGGCATTTCGGCCAGGACGGACCGGCCGGGAGACGGCGGCATGACGTTCTACCCCGATCGCTACGCAAGGACCTACCACGCCTGGCACGACGGCATTCGGGACTGGTGCATCTCCCGCCAGTTGTGGTGGGGTCATCAGATTCCAGTCTGGGTCAAGACCATCACCCTCGCGGACGCCGCCCCGGCGGTCGTCGACGCGCTGGACGGTGCCGAGGTTGATGAGGCCCGGTCGTTGATCAGCCGGTGGGTTGATGCAGGCGCCGCACACCTGGTCAGAAAGGTCACCGATCATGAGGTCGAGGAGGCGGTCTGTGTGCCGCCCGAGCCCAGCCTCCGCCGAGCGGCGCGGGCGGACACGTCCCTTGACGAGGCCGGGCTGATCGCCGCACTCGAAGCGGACGGGTACACCCGGGATCCCGATGTCCTGGACACCTGGTTCTCGTCCGGTTTGTGGCCGATGTCCACCATGGGGTGGCCGTGGCCGGAGGACTATCCCGAGACCGTCGGACTGCTCGAGTCGTTCAACCCCACGTCGGTCCTGATGACCGCCCGGGAGATCATCACGCTCTGGGTCAGCAGGATGACCATGTTCAACCGGTACTTCCTGGACGGCCGGCTGGCCTTCGACGACGTCTTCATCCACGCGATGATCCAGGACGGGCACGGCCAGAAGATGTCGAAGAGCCTCGGCAATGGTGTTGACCCCCGGGACATCATCCACAGCCATGGTGCGGACGCCATGCGCTACACGCTGGTCCAGATGACCACCGACACCCAGGACGTCCGTATGCCGGTGGACATGATCTGCCCCCACTCCGGAGAGACGTTCACGCCCGAATTCATCACCACCGGCGCCGGTCACGTTGTCGCCGCCCCCACCCAGGCCTCCCCGGCGGACCCCTCGAAGCGGATGGTCAGCGCCTACGGGGTCGCGGTTGGCGAGGTCGAGCCGGACGGTGACACACCCCTGGCCAGGAACACTTCGTCCAAGTTCGACCTCGGCCGCAACTTCGCAAACAAGGTTTGGAACGCCACCCGGTTCGCCCTCGGACGGATCCCGGCCGATGCCGCGGTCGCATCAGAGCCGATCGACCTGGCGCAGGCCACCTTCGCCGATCGATGGATCATCGCTCGGCTCGCCCAAACCCTTGAGGACGTCACCGACGCCCTGGACCGCTACCAGTTCAACGTCTACGCCGACACGCTCTATGACTTCATCTGGCGTGACGTCTGCGACCGGTACCTTGAGGCGATCAAACCCACGATCGACGAGAACCCGGCCCAGCAGGCGGTCCTGGGGGCGGTCCTCGATGCGGTCATGCGGATTCTCCATCCGGTCTGCCCGTTTGTCACCGAGGCGCTCTGGCCCCATGTTTCGGCTGTCAGGACCGGTGACATCGGCGGTGTCGCCCTGCCGCCATCGGACCTTGTCGCAACCGCATCATGGCCGACCGTTGCCGCGGGCACGGTCGATCCGGCCGTCGTGGAGACCTTCGAACGGTCCGATCGGCTCATCGGCGCCATCCGGGCGCTCCGCGCCGAACGGAACGTCAAACCGAAGAAGCTGATCACCGTCCACGCACCGGCGCCGGTCCTGGCGCTGATCGCCGACGGCGGGGGAGCGATCGAAACCCTGGCGGGTATCGGCGATGTCCTGGACATCACCAGCGTCGAACGCCCCGCAGTCGCCAGTCCGCTGGCGTTCGAAGGCTCCGAGGTGCTGGTATCCGGTCTTGTCGACGAGATGGACCTCGGCGCCGAGCGGGCCAGGTTGGAGAAGCTGATCGAGGCGAAGTCCAAGCAGGTCGACGGATTCGAGAAGAGGCTTGCCAACCCCGGCTACGTCAACAACGCAAAGCCAGAGCTGGTCGAGGAGACCCGGCAGCTCCTGGCGGTGGCCAAGAGCGACCTCGATGCGGCGGAGACCGCAATGGCCGCTTTACACTGACGCCGGCGTCGCCCATCCTGGGCGGGCAGGAAAATCGGACAAACAGTCTGGTAGCAGGCTGGTAACGGCCTGAAGCAGACTGGAAAGAGGCATCGGTGAACGTCGGAGACGTTGTCGAGGAGTTCGAACTGGAGGACCAGCGCGGCGACCGTGTGTCGCTGTCGTCGCTGGTCGAATCCGGTCCGCTCGTCCTGTACTTCTACATAAAGGCCATGACCTCCGGTTGAACCAAGGAAAGCAACCACTTCCGGGATCTACGACCCGAGTTCGATGAACTCGGTGCGTCGATCGTGGGAGTGTCGTCCGATCGGTCTGATCGGCAACTGGAATTCGACGAGGCGAACCAGCTCGGTTTCCCGCTCCTCTCCGATCCCGATCGGTCGGTGGCTCGGCAGTTCGGCGTCAAGCGCTTCGGTCCGCTCCCGACCAAGCGGGCCACGTTTGTGATCGCCCAGGACCGCACGATCCTGGCGGTGCTGACCAGCGAGACCAACATGACCGCGCACGCCGACGACGCGCTGAAGGTTCTCCGCAGCCAATAGCGCGGGCCAACGCCCGCTGCCCCCCAACGTCCGGCAAAATTTGGGTACTCAGCTCACAAATTTTGTGGCCTACACGCCCAAATTTCGCTTGGAATGGGGTCGGGTATGCGGCTTGGTGGGTCGGCTCAGCCGACCGGGGTGAACGTGGCCGGTAGGTGCTTGATCCCGTGGATGAAGCTGGCACTGAGGAGATCCGGTTTCCCCGAGGCGTGAATGTCGGGCAGCCGGTTGAACAGTTCACGGAACATCACCGTCATTTCCCGCCTGGCCAGGTGGGCGCCGAGGCAGAAATGGGGCCCGGGCCCGCCGAACCCCACGTGGGGATTCGGGTCCCTCGTGATATCGAACCGCAGCGGGTCGGTGAAGACGCTCGGATCGCGGTTGGCGGCCAGGTAGTACATACAGACCTTGTCGCCTTCGGCGATGGCCTGGCCGTTGATCTCGGTGTCCTCGGTTGCGGTCCGCCGCATGTAGGTGACCGGTGAGGCGAGTCGCACGATCTCCTCAACCGCGCCTGGCGCCCGGCCGTCGAAGTCGGCGGCCCACAGGGCACGCTGATCCGGGTTGTCGGTCAGGTACTGGAGACCCCAGCTGATGGCGTTACGGGTGGTCTCGTTCCCGGCGACCACCAGCAGGATGAAAAAGCTGGCCAGATCCGACGGGGTCAACTCATCATCGGGCAGTTCGGCGTTCACCAGTTTGCTGGTGAGGTCGGTGCCCTCCCCGCCACGCTTGGACTCGGCCACCGACTTCATCAGCTCGGCCAGGTCGCTTCCCGCGGTGAGCAGGGCGGTCAGGATGTCGGCGTCCTCCGGCACGTACTCCGGATCTCCGGCGCCAAGAATCACGTTGGTGCGGTCGAAGACGAACTGATACTCCGACTTCGGGATGTCCATCAGGTCACAGACGATCCGGAGCGGCAGCGCGGCCGCCACGTCAACGACGAAGTCGACGTCGCCCTTCTGTGCCACCTCGTCGACGATTTCGACGGCAACGTCCTGCACCGAGTCCTCCAGCTTCTTCAGCATGCGAGGGGTGAAGCCGGCGGACACGATCCGCCGCAACCGGGCATGTCGGGGGTCGTCCATTGCGATCATGGAGCTGAAGAATTCCAGATACTCCGGTGGCAGGTCGCCGACCGTGATGCCCTTGGCCGAACTGAAGATCGCCGGGTTCTTGGAGACGTACAGAATGTCCGTGTGGTTGGTCAGCACCCACGAACCCTCACCCTGGGGGAGCGGGATGTCCTCGGGCACCGGCGGTTCCGGGTGGAACGTGACCCCGCCCTCGGCCTGCAACGTGGCCAGGTCGGTGTCGATGTCGGCTGCGGGCCGAACCCAGAACTCGTTGAGGAGCGGATTCGGCAGTTCGTGGATGACTGCGGACATGACGCAAAGAGTAATGGACCGAAGCTACCGACCAGTAGCTGAGCGGGGGGATTGCCCTCCTGGCGGCGTGACTACTTCGATGTGCCCAGCAGGAACGGCTCGATCAGATGCATGGCTCCCGCCGGTACCTCGTGACCGACTTCCGGCATCGTCAGCAGCTTGACCCGGGTTCCCTTGTCTCCGTTTGCCCAGGTTCGCATGACCCCGTTGTGATGAGGTTCGACGGACGGACTGCGGTCACAGTTGTTGTGGGCGACCCAGGTGTCAACCGCATCTATGACCGGCAGGTCCGTCCGAGGGTTTCGGCCGGTCGGAATCAGACCGTCGGCCAGCGAGATCCCCGGATCGACCAGACCGTGGAGTTGCAGCACGGACACCGGTTCCGCAGCGTGGTCCGCCGGATGGTTGATGTGGAACCGGCGGACGGGGTTACCGGGGTTGGGGTGACCGCCGATCGAGGCCTGCATGACGGCGACCGCGGCCAGGTCTGCGGATCGCTCGGCCGCCAGTCGGTAGGTCATCATGCCGCCGTTCGAGAATCCGATCGCATAGGTCCGGGACTGGTCGATCCGCCGGCCTGCGGTGGCCGCCCGTCGAGTCACCTCCAGGAGCAGCGCGTCGAAGAACGCCACATCGTCCCGAGGTCCCGAACCCTGGAGCGCGGCGAACGACTGCCCACTGTTCCAGATGCCCTCATCGGGCGGTGCGGTTTCCTGGGCGGCGATGCCGACCTTGGGGTTCCACCCCTGGGGGATGACGGTCAGATACGGGCGAGGGGCGGGCAGGTTGTCAAAACCGAGCGCCCGATACATGACCCCCATGTTGCCGCCCCCGCCGTGGAAGGCGAAGACCAGGGGAAGCGGCCCGGGAGTCGCCGGGTCCGGTTCGACATAGGTGTACCACCGGGTGTGGGTTGCGGTGTCGGTCACCTCCAGCGGGCTGAACTCCGGTGCCGGCCCGGCCGGAAGCGGCGGCACCGTGGCGGCCGGGGTCGCTCCTGTCCGGTGGAGGCCCCCCGGTGCGTTGCCGTCCCCGCCCGCGCCGCGCTCGCCGCTCGATGCTGCATCTGCCTGTGCCGCTGCTGTCATATCGAACAGGACGGCGGACGCCCCGGTTTGCTACCGAGACTCCGGTCACAGCTCAGAGCGGATGGCCCGGGGCTCTTTGGAGCGACGCAGGGCCGTCGCCGGATTTGGAGCGGTACGGGACCGCCGGGGTTAACGAGCGGCGCAGCAC
>JBCCGJ010000024.1:0-31944 GCA_039029335.1 Actinomycetota bacterium
CGATCTCCGAGCCGCTCGGCGGCTTCAGCGCCGTTGCACGGGGCACGGGTTCGCTCCCGGCCCGTCACACCGCCGACCCCAGCCCTCTCGGGACGACCACCGCCCCGGTCACCGCTGACGAGCCGGCCGATTCGGCCGCTCCGAGCGACTTCAGCAACTCGACCGACTTCAGCGGCTCGAACGGCACCACCCCGGTGCCGGCGGCGCTCGCCGCCCCCGACACGAGTGAGTCAAGCATCCTCGACTCCCTCCAGGACGACTCGCTGTCCGATGGCATCCTGTCGATCGGTGCGATGTCGGACGGGATGGGTCCGAACGGTCTGCCGACCGAGGAGCCGTCCGACCGGCCGCCGATGCCCCCGATTCCAACCCCGGACGAGCTCCTGGAGAACGGCACGCTCGGCACCCCGCCTGCGCCGCCGTCCCCCGAGGAGATCAGCAGCTTCTCCGAGACCGTTGACGACATCTCGGGCCTCGTTGAGGATGCGGATGACGCCAAGGGTGGCCTGCTGGCCCGGTACCGCAAGAACGACGACTAGAACAACCGGACGACAGTGCCACGAGTGATCTCGTGACACCGGCGAAGTGATGACGGCACTCCTCCTCCCCCTCGGCCTCCTGGCCCTGGGGGTTGTCGTCTCTCCGTTGCTCGGCATAGCCGTCGACCGCACGGTCGATCGTCTGGCGTTTCGACCCGAGCACCGCTGCACCAGCTGCGGTGCGGGGTTGGGGCCCTCCAGCCTTGTCCCGGTCCTGGCCTGGTGGCAGCGATGCCGGTCGTGCGGATCCCACAAGGGGCTTCGCTACCCGCTGGTGGACATCGCAACCGGCGTGACGTTCGCCCTGCTCGGTGTCCGTTTCGGCCTCGGCTGGATGCTGGTCCCGTACCTGGCATTGGCCGCCGTGCTGATCGTGCTGTCGGCGATCGATGCGGAGACCCATCTCCTCCCGAACATCATCACCTGGCCCGCATTTCTGGTCGGACTGTTTGTCATCCTGGTCATCTCGGGCCAGCAGGACTACGGCCCGGGGATCGGTTCCGCCCTCTTGGGAGCCGCCGTCTTCGGCGGGTTCATCGGCGCCGCCCACCTGGCGTACGAACGGGGCATGGGCCGAGGCGACGTGAAGTTGTCCCTCACCCTCGGGCTGTTCCTCGGCTGGCTGCAGCCGAGCCTGATCGACACGACCAGGCTTGTGCTCTTTACGATCCTCGCGGCACTCGTCGGCGGTGCCGCGACCGGCACGCTGTACAACCTGATACGGCGGCGGGGACGGGCGGAGATCCCCTTCGGTCCGGCGCTCGCCCTTGCCACGATCGCCGCCGTTCTGGTGTCCGCATCGGTGTTCGACACCGTCGACCTGTAGCAGCGGACGTCGGCGTTACCCTTTCAGGGTGACCTCGTTACCGCTCGTGCTCATCGGACTGCCCGGATCGGGCAAGTCGACCGTCGCCCAGGCCTTCGGCCGTTCGGCCGGTCGCCCGGTGTTTGTCATGGACGAACTGCTCGAAGCCGAGGCCGGCACCACGATCGCCCGAATCTTCGCCGAACGGGGCGAGGCGTACTTCCGACAACAGGAGGCGGCGTTGCTCCGGCAGCTGCTGTCCGACCACCCCGACGCAATCATCGACGGTGGCGGCGGGCTGATCACCCAGCAGGCCAACCGATCCCTGCTGGCCGCATCGGCCACCACGGCGTGGCTGGACGCACCGGACGAGATCCTGGTGGCCAGGCTGGCCGGAGCCACCGACCGGCCCCTGCTGGCCGGGGATCCGGCGGCGAGGCTGCGGGAGCTTCGCCGGGAACGGCTCGTCAACTACACGGATGCTGCGGACGTCATCGTGCCGACGGCAGGCCTGGATGAGGACCAGACGGTCGCCAGGCTCCAGGCCGCACTGGACAGCGCTCCTCCCCGGGCGGGGCATCGTCTGATCGAGGAGGTGAAGCTGGCCGACGGCCGGTCCTATCCGGTTGTGGTCGGCCGGGGTGTTGTTGACGAACTGGACTCCCTGATCCCCTCGCGATCGGTTCGGGTTGCGGTTGTCACCCAGGCGGGGATCGGCATCGAGGTCGATTCCGGCCGGGACCAGCGGGTTTTTGTCGTCGAGGACGGCGAGCAGGCCAAGCGCCTGGACGTCGTCGGCAGGTTGGCCTCCCAATTCGCCGACTGGGGCATGACAAGAGCGGATTGTGTGGTATCGATCGGCGGCGGTGTGGTCTCCGACCTGGCCGGCTTCACCGCTGCCAGCTACCACCGGGGCATCCCGGTCGTGCACATCTCCACCACCCTGCTCGGCCAGATCGACGCCGCCATCGGCGGGAAGACCGGGGTGAACCTGCCCGAGGGGAAGAACCTTGTCGGTGCGTTCTGGCAGCCGGAGGCGGTCATCTGCGACGTCGACCACCTGGGCACACTGCCACCACGGGAGTTCCGCAGCGGCATGGGTGAGTTGGCGAAGTACCACTTTCTCGGCGGCGGCAGGCTGGACGAGGCCACCCTGGTTGATCGGGTCGCCCGCTCCGTTCGGATCAAGGCCGACGTCGTCGGGGGCGATGAACGGGAGGGCGGCAGGCGGGCCATCCTGAACTACGGCCACACCCTGGCCCACGCGCTGGAGACCGCAGGCAAATACGACCTGCGACACGGTGAGGCGGTCGGTATCGGGCTCATCTACGCCGCGGAGCTGGCCAACCGCCTCGGCCGGATCGACAGGGCACGGGTGGACGAGCACCGTCGGGTGGTCACCGGCTACGGGCTGGACACCTCGATCCCGCCCGGGTTCGACCATCAGCACCTGATCGATCTTTTCAGCAGGGACAAGAAGGCCATTGACGGCGTGACGTTCGTCCTGGACGGTCCCGGCGGTGTTGAACCGCTCCGCGTTGACGATCGGACGGTCCTGGCCGACGCACTGACCGCGGTCTCATGACCGGCGACCTCGCGCCAATGGACAGGACCGCGAGGCTGGCGATGACCAGAGCCGCCATGGCTGAGGCCGCGGTGGACGCCCTGGTCGTCACCAAACCGGTGAACATCCGGTGGCTGACCGGGTTTACCGGTTCCAGCGGACTGGTGGTTGTCGGGCCCGAGGTCCTCACCCTCATCACCGACGACCGCTACGACGTGCAGGTCCGCCAGCAGGTGGCGGACGCCGCCGTCGAGGCGACGATCGCCATCACCAGGAACCCGATGGACCCGGTCACCGCCGCGGTAGCCGGGTTGCCCGCGGTAGGCCTGGAGAGCGATCACATCACCTGGTCCCAGCAGCGGCGCATCGCCGGCCTGCTCGACGCCGCCACGACGGTTCCGACCGAGGGGCTTGTCGAAACCCTGCGGCAGGTCAAGGACCCGGGAGAGATCGAGCGGCTGAAGAAGGCCGCCGCGATCGCCGATGATGCACTCGCCGCCGTTCGGCCGGAGCTCGGCCGGGGCAGGACCGAGGTGGCCATCGCCCGGCTCCTGGAACGGGAGATGATCGATCGCGGCGCGGACGGACTGAGCTTCCCGACGATCGTCGCGGCCGGTCTGAACAGTGCAAAACCCCATGCCACCCCCTCCGATCGTCCCATCGAGGACGGCGACATGGTGGTGATCGACTTCGGGGCCGCGGTCGACGGCTACGGCAGTGACATGACCAGGAGTTTCCTGGTCGGCCGGGTCTCGACCCGCCAACAGGACATGTTCGATGCGGTCATCGAAGCCCAGGCCGCCGGGGTTGCGGCGGTGGCCGCCGGCGTCGATGAACGGGAGATCGATCGGATTTGTCGGGACCGGCTGGCCGAGCACCAACTTGCGGAGGCGTTCACCCACGGCGCCGGCCACGGCATCGGGCTCGAGATTCATGAGAATCCCTTCTTGTCCACCCGGGCCACCGGTATCCTCCGCAGCGGCTACGTGATCACGGTCGAACCCGGCGTCTACCTCCCCGAGCTGGGAGGTGTCCGCATCGAGGACTCGGTCGTGGTTACCCGGTCCGGCTGTGAACCAATCACGAAGAGCAGCAAAGACCCGACTATCGTTCCCGGCTGAGCCGGCTCAGAACGACCGAGACACGAACAGCGACGACGCACATGGCAACCATCAGCACCAGTGATTTCAAGAACGGCATGACCATGGACCTGTCCGACGGTCTGTACCAGCTGCAGGAGTTTCAGCACGTCAAGCCGGGTAAGGGCGGAGCGTTCGTCAGGACCACCTTGAAGAACGTCCGGACCGGCGCCGTCGTCGACCGCACGTTCCGGGCCGGTGAGAAGGTGGAGAGCGCCTTCATCGAGAAGCGCGAGCAGCAGTACCTCTATCGGGACGGGGACGGGTTTGCCGTCATGGACAACGAGACCTTCGAGCAGCTCACCGTGCCTGCGGCATCGATGGGTGATGCCGCCAACTTCATCACCGAGGGTGGCAACATCACGTTTCTGATGTACGGCGACGAGATCGTCGGCACCGATCTGCCTGCATCCGTCGAACTGGAGATCACCGAAACCGAACCTGGGCTCCAGGGAGACCGGGTGTCCGGCGCCCGCAAGCCCGCAACGCTTGAGACCGGTCATGTGGTGCAGGTCCCGCTTTTTGTCGGGCCGGGGGAGCGGATCAAGGTTGACACCCGCACCGGCGAATACCAGACCAGGGCCTAAGCGAACCGCCCGGCCCGGACGGACCACCTGTGACCATCTTCGGACGAAACGGCGACGATGACCGATCAGCAGCCTGATCTGGCGCGCTCCCGACGGGAGGGTCGGGAACGGGCGTTGGAACTCGCCTACGAGGCCCAGGTTCGCAGTTGGTCCGTCGCCCGGCTGCTGGACGCCCAGACGTTGCCCCCGGATCCCTTTGTCGTCGAGCTGCTGGAGCGGGGGGAGGCCCGGCGGGCGGAGGCCGATCACCTGATCGAGGCCACGTCGACCCGCTGGTCGATGTCCCGCATGGCGGTGTTGGACGTTGTGATCATGCGGCTGGCGGTCGCCGAGCTGCTGGCCGACGAGACGCCGCACGGCGTGGTGTTGGCCGAGGCGGTCGAGCTGGCCGGACGGTACTCGACGGAGGAGTCCAGCAAGTTCGTGAACGGCATCCTCGCGGCGATCGCATCAGGGCTGCAGGACGGGTCCCTCAGCCCCGACTGACGGCCGGCCGGGCGGAAGACCGTCGCCCGGGCGAATCGTTCACGGCGCGGCTCGGCGCATTGCTCCCGTCAACGGCCGACGCCCCTCAACCGATCGGTTCACGTGCCGATAGAGGTGGGTGCTCAACCGCCTCTGGTCACACGCTGCTTTGGGGACGCTCGTCTTCGCTGCAGCGGTCGTCTCGTTCGTCGGTGGAACACCGGAGCAGGCCGGCACCGCTGTCGAGCCGTGGATCGACACTTCGAACCGTGACGCGGTGGCAATCGCCTACGCCGAGGAGTTCTCCCGGCCGACCCCGGAGATGGCGTGGACCGGCGACTACGACGGCTGTGACCCCGGAAGCAGCTCCCACGAGTTGGCGCTGGCCACCGTTCGCCGGGTGAACTACTACCGGGCGATGGCCGGTGTGCCGACCGGCGTGACCCTGAACCGGGAATACTCGACAAACGCCCAGCACGGCGCACTTTCGATGAGCGCAACGGGGAGGCTCAGCCACACCCCGGACGAAAGTTTTGCCTGCCTGAGCGAAACCGCAATACTGGCGGCGGCCAACAGCAACCTCTATCTGGGACGAACCGGTCCGTCGGCCATCGACGGCTACATCCAGGATCCGGGCGACCGGAACCGGGACGTCGGCCACCGCAATACGATCCTCCACCCTCCGACGACCGAGATCGGCGTCGGGCATGTGGCGGGGAATGAGGAGTCATACCCGGCGAATGCGCTGTGGGTCTTCGACGACGGGGTGTTCGACGACAACCCGCCGCTGCGCGAGGCCGACGGCTTTGTCGCCTGGCCCCCTCGCGGCTACGTCCCCGCGGAGCTGGTCCATCCCCGCTGGTCCTTCGGCCTTGCCGGGGCGAACTTCGACAACGCAACCGTCACCATGACAACCGGTGGCAGGACCATAGATCTCACGGTGGTGGCACGGCTCAGCCAACAGGGCTACGTGCCGGCACCGATTCTCGTGTGGGAACCGGAAGCGGGCTCCGGCTCCGGCGACACCGCCTCGGCAAACGGCGTGACCGAGGACGGGGCAGCAGCGGGGGAGGGCACCGGGAACGGTGCTGTCCTGACCGCCGCTGTCGACGACATCGACTACGACATTGTCGTGGCGGGTGTTGTTGTCGACGGAGCCGAGGTCAGCTTTTCCTACACGGTGACGGTCCTCGGCAGCGGCGATCGGGACGACCGGTTCGACCTGCCGATCGATCCGGTCCAGCTGGCGTTCCGGGCCACCGGAGAAGCGGTCCGGGATCTGACGCTGCTGGCCCGCTCGACCGCCGACTGATCGGCCACCGGACGGGACAAGCCGTCAGCAGCCCCCGGTACCGGTCGAGCCGCCGTCGCCCAGTGCGCTGAGGGTGTCGGCCAGGACGTGACTCACCAACCGGGCGGACGGGATGTCCAGGTGAATGTGGTCGGTGTACCCGAGGGTGGTCTGCCGCTCGAGTTCTCGCAGATCGACGACCGGCGAACCGTACGTGAACGAGAGGTCCTCGACAAAGGCCTGCTCCGCCGGCCCGGCAAACCCCTGGTCCGGCGCGATGTAGAAGACAATGCAGGCGCCGGCGGCCCGAACCTGGTCCAACGCCTCGCGAACCCGCGCCGATCCTTCCCTCTGCTCCTCGGTGAGCATCGCCGGGTCGAAACCCGGATCCAGGTCGACCGTGTAGACCAGCGGGGTCAGACCGTCACCGGCGTCCGCACTGCCGGTGCCGTCACGACGCTGCTTGAGTTCGGTGTACAGGACCGAGCTCGGACGGCTCTCGGCCCGTAACCCGGGGAGCGGCCTCGCCAGGTCGAAACCGGTGCTGTCGACGGTGTCCAGGATGGTCTGCTCGTTGTCCGACGAGCTGTAGAGTGCGCGGTTGATCTCCACCGCGACCGTGGCCGGAATCCGCTCGGCGTCCGCCAGCAGGTCGATGCCCAGCGCAGGTCCCTGCGCATCGAGGGCAAGCCCGGTGACCGGGACACCACGCTCGTCGAAGAATCCGCTGAGGAACCTGGCCGAGATCGACGAGCCGACGATCGCCACGTCCCGCTGGTCCGCGTAGAGGGCTCCCTGGACGTTGATCAGGCTTGACTGGGCGGGGTTCTCCGAATAGACCGCCGGGCTCAGCACGGTACGGAGCAGCAGCTGGTAGCCGCCGAACAGCACCAGGAACACCACCAGGACCGGCACGAACCGCCGCGCCGATCGCAGCCCGACGGGATCGGACGGGCCGACTCGGTCCGGCGCCTGGTCCCCCTGCCGGGACCGGTCGCCACTCGCGTCCACGCCCCGGGCCGGTGTCCCTGCCCGGTGGCCCTGCGGGGGGTCCGTCGTTTTGCCGGGCGCCGGTTCGTTGGATTCCGGTTCGGCAGCGACCCGCTCCGAACGGGCTGCGCTAGAACTCGAAATAGATGAACTCACCGGTGACTCCGTGGTTGGTGGCGATCAGGAAGAGCATGACACCCAGTGCGACGGTCTGGATCCTCGGCCAGCCGAGCCGGACCGCAGGCCCAAGGGCCGGGACACGTGGCCGGTGGTCCTGGAGTAGCGAAACGACGTGGTGGACCAGGACCGGGCTGATGAAGACGACGATCGCAAAGAGGCGGCCGGTCGACAGACCGTCGCCCAGCTGACCCAGTCCGAGCGGGGCGGTCGCCAGCCGGGAGAAGAACGCCGCGGACGCCCCGAAGTCCGGGGTGACAAAGAACAGCCACAGCAGGGAGACAACGGTGAACGTGACGGCGATACGGGGGATCCTGGCCACGTTCGACACCAGCTCCGGTTTCCCGTATCGGCCGCCGGCGACGGCCCGTTCGGTGGCCAGGAACAGGCCGTGGGCCAGCCCCCAGCCGGCGAAGTTCCACTCCGCGCCGTGCCAGAGGCCGCCAAGGACCATGACGATCATGAGGTTGACGTAGGTCCGTCGGGGACCACGTCGGTTCCCGCCGAGCGGGATGTACAGGTACTCCCGGAGCCACGAGGAGAGCGAGATGTGCCACCGCTGCCAGAACTCGGTGATGGACGTCGAGTTGTACGGGGTGCGGAAGTTGCGGGGTAACTCGTACCCGAACAGCCGGCCGAGCCCGATTGCCATCAGCGAGTAGCCGGCGAAGTCGGCGAAGATCTGGGCGCTGTAGCCGTAGACCAGGAGCAGCAGGTCGACCCTGGTGTACCGGGAGAAGTCGTCGACAACCAGCAGCGCGGTGTGTTCGGCCAGGTTGTCGGCGACCACCATCTTGAGGAAGTACCCCCCGACGAGGGCCGTCCCGGCGGCGTTCCAGTTGACCTCCGAGGCCCGCCGGGGCCGGATCTGGTGGAGGAACTGCGACGCCCGCACGATCGGCCCGGCGATGAGCTGGGGGAAGAACGAGATGTACAGCGCAACCTCGGTGAGGAACCGGACCCTCCGCCGGACCTCGCCGCCGTCCGACCCGGCCGCCAGCGTCCGCAGCTGGCCGGCGACGCCGGAGGTGTCCCGCCGCACGTCGACCAGGAGGCTGATGCCCTGGAAGGTGTAGAAGCTGATTCCGATCGGCAACGGGATGCCGCGGAGCGCGGGCAGGACGTCGCCCTCCAACGCACTCGGCAGCAGGAACTCGGCAAAGAGGGCGGCGTATTTGAAACACGCCAGCACCGCCAGATTGGCCACGATGCCAACGGCCAGCGCTCTGGTCTTGAACACCTCGGACGTCCGGGCGCTGACCAGTAGCCAGGCCACCACGGCGTTCATCAACACCGAGAACAGCAGGAGCAGCGCCAGCACGGGCCGGTTGAACGCGTAGAAGACAAAACTGGTGAGAACCAGCAGGGAGGTCTGCACGGTGCGGAGGCGGGGCCGGTCCTCCGGTTCGGCCAGGACCCGGGGCGCCACGTAGTACAGGCCGAGGCAGACCAGGACAAGGCCGACGAAGGCGAACGACGTGAAGAGCATGGACCTCCGCCTACCGCTCCCGGCCGGTCACCAGCTGATCCGGCCACTCCTGGACAACAACCACTCTCGGACTACACCACTCCTGGACAACATTGTAGACGCAGCGCAACCGCTCCGACCGCCGCAGCGTCGGTCCCGATGCGCAGGCCGGTCAGCCCTGATTGAACACCGCGCCGACCGAGACGGGGGAGAGCAACGCGGGGCGATCACCCTCACCGGGCCAGGCCAGGTACGGCGTGCCGCTCACGTCCGCCGGGTTCACCGACGCCTGCAGGGCGAAATCGCCGGTGCCGTCCATTGCAGGGTCGACGAACAGGTCCGAACCGTCGCCGGGATCCCGGAACAGGTTGCTGGCCTCCTCGGTGTCGGCGCCGTTCGCCTCAAAGGGCACGTTGCCGGTTCGGGGCACGGCGATGTTGTTGTAGACCAGCACGTCGTTGGCGTCGGCGACGGCGATTTCGGCGTGGGGACCGTCTCGACCCATGAGCTGCTCGGTGAACACGTTCCGGTACGAGACGTTGTTGATCACGTCGACCCGACTGGACTCGAACACCAGGATGCCTCGCCCGCCGTTGCCGTAGACCACGTTGTCGGCGATCAGCGTCCTGGCGGTGTAGCGGTCGCCCTGCAGGTCGTTCTGGTCGACGATGATGCCGTTCCCGTCGGTCAGGACCGGGCCGAGACGGTCGGTGAAGCACTGCAGCGACAGGTTTTCGTTTTCGTAGGCGACGTTGCCGATGATGTAGTTGCTGTAGCCGTCCGGGTTGTCCGGTCCGCCCGCGTCCAGCAGGTAGCCGAAGCTGATTCCGCTGCTGGAGTGGCAGCCGTACTTGGCGTTCCGGTACGTCCGGTTGCCGATGGCGCTGATGTGGTTCGACTCGAGCGCGGCGATGCCGGCCTCTGCAAAGTCGTGGACCGTGTTGGCCACGATGCGGATGTGATGGTTCGTCGGGAACCCGTCCCGGGTGTCGACCCGATCCCCGATCGAGATCCCGCTGCCGTAGTTGCCGGGATTTGTCTCGGCGTTGCCGCCCTCCAGCGACCGGTTCCGGTGGTAGTCCGGGGACTCGGGGATCGCCTCCGGGCGCTGGGTCGGCCCGGCCAGCTCCAGACAGGCAACGTTGATGTAGGCGTTCCCCCGGCGGAAGTCGATGGCGTTCCGGCCGATGTCGGGGGCCAGGACGGCTCGCTCGCCGGGATAGGCCCGGAGGGTGATGTAGGCGTCCGGTGTGCCGAACTTGCCCCGGAACGCCACGCTCTGGTTGTACTCCCCACCCCGGATGAGGACGGTGTCCCCGGCCTCGGCCGCGGCGACCGCAACCGAGATCGACCGTAGGGGCCGGGCCTCGGTGCCCGGGTTGTCATCGTCACCGTCGGTCGCCACGAAGATGGCATCGTCGGGTGCCGGGGAGTTGCAGACGGTCTCCAGGTCGGGCAGCAGGACCGAGTCCGCGTAGCGGGGGAGGAACGTGGCGGGATCGATGGCCGGGTTCACCGGCAGCGCCGCGTCCGATGCCGGGTCGGACGAATCCGCCTGGTCGACCTCACCGGAGGCCTGGTCCGCCAGCGTCAGCGTGGGGTTCCGCAGCGACCGACTGCCGCCCTGGCGGCCCGCAACCTCCGGTCCGCCCCGGAGCAGGGGCACAACGACCAGGATCACCAACACCGTGAGCCCGGCAAGGGCCACGGCCACCAGGGGCCGGGGACGCGGCACGCCGTCTTCGAGGGGGAGTTGCATCGGAGCTGTCGGTTCTGGCGCCTGTCGTTCGGAGCGCTGTGGCTCTCCGTAGAGCCGCCGTCGGCCCCGTACCGCCACCGCGATGGTAGCAAGGGCCCGCTCGGCGCCGGTGGTCGCCCCGCCGGCTGGAAGCGGCTGCTCGGCGACCGGTACCCTTTGCCAGGGTCGTGATGCGGCCCGGGGTGGACACCAAGGGGGAGCGCACATGAGCGCAGTCGAAACGATCGAAACCGGTACCGAGGATCTGCTCGGACATCGACACGGCCATGTCGCGGTCCTGACGTTCAACCGACCGGAGCGGCGGAACGCCCTGTCCGGCGGGATGTACCACGGTTTTGAAACGGCGCTGCCTGCGATCGCCAAGGATCCGGACATCCGGGTGCTGATGCTCACCGGTGCAGGCGGTGCGTTCTGCGCCGGTGGCGACGTCAAGGGCATGAATGAGCGAAACAACGCGGCGGCCACCGGTGGCGCCACCCAATCCCTCGAGGAGCGGGTGGCCGATCTCCGGACCCGTCAGCGAACCGTCTCTCTGGCGCTGAAGAACCTGCCCCAGCCGGTGGTGGCCGCGCTCCCCGGCGCCGCCGCCGGAGCCGGCCTGTCCATCGCCCTGGCTGCCGACCTTCGTGTCGCCGCGGAGCGTGCTGTTCTGGTCACCGCCTTCTCCGGTGTCGGCGGTTCCGGTGACTTCGGCGGCAGCTGGTTCCTGAGCAGGCTGATCGGGTCGGCTAAGGCCAAGGAGCTGTACTTTCTTTCGCCCCGGCTCAGCGCAGCCGATGCGGAGGTACTCGGTCTGGTCAACACGGTCCTTCCGGACGAGGGGTTCGCCGATGCGGCGCTGCACTACTGCATGACCCTGGCCGATCGGGCGCCGATCGCGCTGCGGTACATGAAGGAGAACATCAACCGTGCGGAGACCGTCGGCCTGGCCGACGCCCTGGATGCCGAGGCGGTTGCCATGGCCCGATCGATGTCAACGGAGGACCATCGGGAGGCGGCCGCGGCGTTTGTCGAGAAGCGCGCCGCGCTCTTTAAAGGCCGCTGAGCCGGGCCCTCGAATCCCGCGGTCGAACCTCACGGTCGAACCTCGCGGTCGAACGTCACGGTGGAATCACCCATCGAAATACCGGAAAAGCGGGCGCGCGCCCCGTCCGGGGTGACTAGGCTCTGACCAGTCCGTGAAGCGGGTCCAGAGAGGCCCATACGGAAGGAAAGCGCTTGGCAGAACGTGAACGACGTCGCACGCCCCCGTACGGGGGCGTTTTTGTTGGCAAGAGTGAGGTTCTGGACACCGCAGCGGTCAGTCGGGCCGTGCGGCGTATGGCTCACGAGATCATCGAAGCCAACAAGGGGCTCGATGAGGTGGTGTTGATCGGCCTGCAGACCGGCGGGGTCCCGTTTGCCGATTCGATCGCCGCCGCACTGGCCGAGATCGAAGCCGTCACCGTGCCCACCGGCAAGCTGGACGTGGCCTTCTACCGGGACGACATCAACCTTCGACCGGTGCTGCCCGAGGCGGTGACCGAGATCGACTTCGACCTCGACCGCAAGGTGGTCGTCCTTGTCGACGACGTGCTCTTCACCGGTCGGACGATCCGGGCCGCCCTCGATGCGCTGATGGACCGGGGGAGACCGCGGTCCATCCAGCTGGCGGTCATGGTCGACCGCGGCCATCGGGAGCTGCCGATTCGGCCGGACTACGTCGGCAAGAACCTGCCGACCAGAAGGAACGAGGCGGTGAACGCCACCCTCGACGGGGTGGAGCTAGGGGAGGTAGAACGGACGTGAGACACCTGCTTGGTATCGCCGACCTGGATCGGGCGGAGCTGGAGGGTCTGTTGGAACTGTCGGCGTCGTTCGCCGAAGTGCAGACCCGAGCCATCCCCAAGGTCCCGGCGCTCCGGGGCAAGACCGTGGTCCTGGCGTTCTTCGAGGATTCGACCAGGACAAGGACCAGCTTCGACCTTGCGGCCAGACGGCTCTCCGCCGACGTGGTCAACTTCTCGGTCTCCTCATCGTCGACGAAGAAGGGCGAATCACTGCGGGACACCGTCGAAACGATCAACGCCATGGGGGTCGATGCCGTGGTGGTTCGCCACGCCAGTTCCGGTTCGCCCCACCGGATCGCCCAGTGGATCGACGCCTCGGTCATCAACGCAGGCGACGGGTGGCACCAGCATCCCACTCAGGCCCTGCTGGACTGTTTCACCATCCACCAGCGGCTGGGGGATTTCGAGGGTCGTAAGATCGCGATCTGTGGGGACATCCAGCACTCCCGGGTTGCCCGATCGAATGTGGAGGCGTTCACCAAGCTGGGGGCCGAGGTTGTCCTGGTCGGCCCCCGCACGCTGCTCCCGCCAAGCCTGGACGGGTGGCCGGTCAAGGTGGAGCCGGACCTCGACGCCATCCTCCCGGACCTCGACGTCGCCTACTTCCTCCGTATTCAGCAGGAACGGCTCAGTCAGGGCCTGTTCCCCAGCACCCGGGAGTACCGGGCCACGTACGGCCTCACCAGGGCCAGGGCGGAACGCCTCGGCCCGGACACGTTGATCATGCACCCCGGCCCGATGAACCGGGGGGTGGAGATCGACCCCGAGGTGGCCAACGACCCCCGATCGGTCGTGCTCGACCAGGTGAGCGCCGGGGTGCCGGTCAGGATGGCGGTCCTGTTCCGGGCCATGGGGCCGGGCCAATTCACGATCCCCGACGGCACCGACAATCTCTGACAAGCCGCAGCAACAGCTGGACCGCAGCAACAAACAAACCCAACCAGACACCAGAACAAAACCTCAGGAGCAGCGCACCGAATGACAACAACCGCAATCAAGGGCGGAACGGTGGTCGACGAGTCCGGCGAGCGGACGGCGGACGTGGTCGTCGACGACAACACCGGGCGAATCGTCGCCGTCGGTGGGGACGTCGGGGCCGACAGCACCCTCGACGCGGAGGGATGCCTTATCGTCCCCGGCTTCGTCGATCTGCACGTACACCTGCGCCAGCCGGGCAACGAACAGGCCGAGACCATCGAGTCCGGTAGCCGGGCCGCCGCCCTCGGTGGGTTCACCGCGATCGTGGCGATGCCGAACACCACCCCCTGCATGGACTCCGCGGGGGTGGTCAGTGAAGTCATCGCCTACGGCAAGGGCGCACTGTGCGAGATCAAACCGTCTGCGGCCATCACGATGAACCGTGACGGTGAGGTCCTGGCCCCGATGGGTGAGCTTGTCGACCTCGGCGTGCGTATGTTCACCGACGACGGAACCGGGGTCCAGGACGCCCAGATGATGCGGCGGGCACTGGAGTATGCCGGTTCACTGGTCGTCGACGACGGCACCCCGATCGTTCTCTCTCAGCACTGCGAGGTCAACGCCCTCTCCCAGGGCGGGGTGATGCACGAGGGCGCCTGGTCGTCCCGCCTCGGTCTCGGTGGCCAACCGGCCGAAGCGGAGGAGTTGATGGTCATGCGGGACATCGCCCTGTCCCGGCTGACCGGCGTCCGGGTCCACATGCAGCACCTGTCAACGGCGGGCAGCGTCGCGCTTGTCCGGGCGGCGAAAGCCGAGGGCCACCCGGTGACGGCCGAGGCCACCCCCCACCACTTCACACTGACCGACGCCTCCTGCGCCTCCTACGACCCGGTCTTCAAGGTCCACCCGCCGCTGCGGACCGCGGCCGACGTCCAGGCGGTCCGGGACGGGTTGGCCGACGGCACCATCGACGCCATCGCCACCGACCATGCGCCCCACACCCCGGACTCCAAGGAGCGGCCCTTCGACCAGGCGCCGCCCGGCATGCTCGGTCTGGAATCGGCGTATGCCATCGCCAACACCGAACTGGACCTGCCCCTCGACAAGTTGATCTCGGTCATGTCGTCGACCCCGGCCAGAATCGGCGGTCTGGCCGATCGCCACGGCGGCCCCATCGAGGCCGGGCGACCGGCCAACCTGGCCGTGATCGACCCGGACCACACCTGGGTGATCGACCGTGACGAGCAGGCCAGCCTCAGCACCAACACCCCGTTCCACGGCAAGGAGGTCCGCGGCAAGGTCCGCCACACGATCTTCAACGGCGAACCGGTGGTCATCGACGGAAAGGCCACCCGATGACCGGCGGCGCAGCTGCGCAGAATCGGCCGGTCGCGGCCGCCCTTGTCCTGGCGGACGGTTCCACCTTCGAGGGGGAGCACATCGGCACCGTGCCCGCCACCCCGGCGTCCGGCGAGGTGGTGTTCAACACCGCCCTCACCGGCTACCAGGAGATACTCACCGATCCGTCCTACGCGGGGCAGATCATCAGTTTCACGTACCCCCACATCGGCAACTACGGGGCAACCGCCGCCGACCATGAGTCTCGCCGAACGTTCGCCAGGGGGGTCATCGTCCGGGACCTGGCCAGACGGCACTCCAACTGGCGGGCGGAGCGGTCGCTCGATGCATTCCTGGAAAGTCACCGCATGGCCGGCATCGCCGGCATCGACACCCGGCGGCTCACCAGGATCATCCGCGACAGCGGCGCGATGCCCGGGGCGTTCGGGCCGGTGGAGGGTCCGGGGGCCTTCGACCTTGCAACCCTGAAACAGGCCGCAGCCGACGAACCGGGGACCGACGGAGTCGATCTGGTCGCCGAGGTCACCACCGCAGACCCATACACTGCGCCCGCAAAACCGGGCGCTGCAGGGGGCGGGGCACCGCCGCTGATCGTGGCGTTCGACTTCGGCATTAAGCGCATGATCGTCGACCACCTGACCAGGATCGGTACGGTCGAGGTTGTTCCCGCCGCAACCAGCGCAGCCGACGTGCTGGCCCGCAATCCGATCGGGGTGTTCCTGTCAAACGGCCCCGGCGATCCAACCGAGGTCCCCTACGCCATCAACACCATCCGGGAGCTGCTCGGTCAGGTGCCGATCTTCGGAATCTGCCTCGGCCACCAGCTCCTCAGCTTGGCAATCGGGGCCAAGATCGTGAAGCTGCCGTTCGGTCACCACGGGGCCAACCATCCGGTCCGGGACCTGGCGACCGGCGGGGTGGAGATCACCAGCCAGAACCACAATTTCGCGGTCGATCCGGCAACGCTCGGCGATCGGGCGGAGGCCACCCACATCAACCTCAACGACGGTGTGTGCCAGGGGATTCGGCTGGTCGACGGGTCGGCGTTCGGTGTCCAACACCATCCGGAGGCCAGTCCCGGTCCCCACGACAGTGCCTACCTGTTCGAACGGTTCGCCGACATGCTCGGCGTTCCGATCGCCCCCAGAACCGACACGGCGGAGGTGGCCTGAGATGCCGAAGCGAACAGATCTGGGAACCATTCTGGTCATCGGCTCCGGCCCGATTGTGATCGGCCAGGCGTGTGAGTTCGACTACTCCGGCACCCAGGCCTGCCGGGTGCTCCGCGACGAGGGGTACCGGGTGGTGCTCGCCAACTCGAACCCGGCGACGATCATGACCGATCCCGATTTTGCGGACGCCACCTACATCGAGCCGCTGACCCTCGAAGTCCTGACCAAGATCATCGATGCCGAGAAGCCGGACGCCGTGCTGCCGACGCTGGGCGGACAGACGGCGCTGAACCTGGCCATGGAGTTGGTCGAGGCGAACGTCCTCGAACCGCGTGGCGTTGAACTGATCGGGGCCGACGCCACCGCCATCGAGACCGCTGAGGACCGGGAGAAGTTCAAGGACGCGATGATGGAAATCGGCCTTGGCGTACTCCGCAGCGGTATCGCCCATACGGCCGAGGAGGCGATGGAGGTCGTCGAGGACATCGGGTTGCCGGTGGTCATCCGCCCGGCCTACATCCTGGGTGGTCGGGGCACCGGCATCGCCCATACCCCGGAGGAATTCGCCGCCGTTGCGGCCAACGGGCTTGCGGCGAGCCCGATCTCCGAGATCCTCATCGAGGAATCGATCGCCGGCTGGAAGGAGTTCGAGCTGGAGGTGATGCGGGACAACCAGGACAACCAGGTGATCATCTGCTCCATCGAGAACCTGGATCCGATGGGTGTCCACACCGGGGATTCGATCACCGTGGCCCCCATCCAGACCCTGAGTGACGTCGAGTACCAGCGGATGCGGGATGCGGCCTTCGCCTGCCTCCGTCGGGTCGGGGTTGAGACCGGCGGCTCCAACGTGCAATTCGCCGTACATCCCGAGACCGGCCGCCAGGTCATCATCGAGATGAACCCCCGGGTCAGTCGTTCGTCGGCGCTTGCGTCGAAAGCCACCGGGTTCCCGATCGCCAAGATCGCCGCCAAGCTGGCCGTCGGGTACACCCTGGATGAGATCCCCAACGACATCACCAAGAAGACGCCGTCGTCGTTTGAGCCGGTCATCGACTACGTCGTGACCAAGATCCCCCGGTGGGCGTTCGAGAAGTTCCCCGGCACCTCCGGCCGTCTCGGGACGTCGATGCAGTCCGTCGGTGAGGTGATGGCCATCGGCCGGACGTTCCCCGAATCGCTGCAGAAGGCGTGCCGGTCACTCGAACTTGGCCAGACCGGGCTGAACGGCAATGCGGCCGAGGCTCGATTCAACGAGATGTCAACCGACGAGCTCTGCGAACTCGCCCCGGACGGCTCACCGGATCGGATCTTCCAGGTTGAGACGCTGCTTCGTCGGGGGAAGACGGTCGAGGAACTGTTCGACCTCACCAAGATCGACCCGTGGTTTCTGGACCAGATGTCGATCATCGTTGAGGAACGCCAGAGCCTCGACGGCCGCTCGCTCGGCGACCTGACCAGGGCGGAATGGCGACGGGCCAAGCAGCTGGGGTTCAGCGACGATCAGCTCGCCCATCTCCTGGACGCGACCGAGGACGCAGTCCGTGCGGCCCGGGTCGAGCTCGGGGTCACCGTCACGTTCAAGACCGTCGACACCTGCGCCGCCGAGTTCGACGCATCGACCCCGTACCACTACTCGACCTATGAGGACGAGAGCGAGGTGGTCCCGGGCGACAAACAGAAGGTGATGATTCTCGGCTCGGGGCCGAACCGGATCGGGCAGGGCATCGAGTTCGACTACTGCTGTGTCCACGCCAGCTTCGCACTGCGGGACGCCGGGTTCGAGACCATCATGGTCAACTGCAATCCGGAGACCGTCTCTACAGACTACGACACCTCGGACCGGCTCTACTTCGAGCCGATCACCTACGAGGACGTGATGAACATCGTCGAGGTTGAACAGCCGATGGGCATCGTGGTCTCCCTCGGCGGGCAGACCCCGTTGAAACTGGCGGACCGGCTCCCGTCCGAGCTCGTGCTCGGCACCGCACCGTCGTCCATCGACGCCGCCGAGGACCGGAACCAGTGGGCCGCCGTGTGCACCCGCCTCGACATCCCGCAACCCCCCGGCGGGACGGCGACATCGGTTGACGGTGCGCTCCGGGTTGCCGCCACCGTCGGATACCCGGCCCTGGTCCGGCCCAGCTATGTGCTCGGCGGGCGGGCGATGGAGCTGGTCTACAGCGATGAGGATCTGACCTCGGCCATGAAGGCCATGGGGGAGTCCGGCACGCTCGGCCGGGAGGGTGGCCTGTCGGCAGAACGGCCGGTGCTGATCGACCGGTTCCTGGAGAGCGCCATCGAGGTCGACGTCGACGCGGTCCGGGACGGCGACGGGAACGCCATCATCGGCGGGGTCATGGAACACGTGGAGGAGGCCGGGGTCCACTCGGGCGACTCCGCCTGTTTCCTCCCGCCGCCCACGCTGCCCGCCGCAGTCGTTGAAACCCTGTCCGACTACAGCATCCGTTTGGCCACCGAGCTGGACGTGGTCGGGCTGCTGAACGTCCAGTACGCGGTGAAGGACGGCGAGGTGTTTGTCATCGAGGCCAACCCCCGGGCCTCCCGTACCGTGCCGTTCGTCTCCAAGGCCACCGGACGTCCGCTGGCCAAGGTGGCGGCCCGGGTCATGGCCGGGGCAACGCTCGACGAACTGATGACCGAGGGGTTGCTGCCCCGCGAACCGGTGACCGGCCGCTGGTCGGTCAAGGAGGCGGTCCTGCCGTTCAACCGGTTCCCGGAGACCGATGCCCTGCTCGGCCCGGAGATGCGTTCGACCGGTGAGGTCATGGGAATCGACGAGACCCCGGGCCTGGCCTTTGTGAAGAGCCAGCTCGGAGCCGGATTGAGCCTGCCGGAGGACGGGTCGATGATCTTCCTCTCGCTGGCCGACCGGGACAAGGACGCCGGCTCCGAGGTTGCCGCGCTGCTCGCCGAACTCGGGTTCCGGTTGGCCGCCACCGCCGGTACCGCGGCACGGCTCAAAGCGGACGGTCTGACCGTCGAACGGGTCCTCGAGAGACTGGATGACGACGGACCGAACGCCGTCGACCTGATCGAGAGCGGCGAGCTCTCGATGGTCATCAACACCCCCCGTGGTCGTGGCCCCAGGGCCGACGGCGCCTACATCCGCATCGCCGCCGGTCAGCACGGCGTTGCCCTGCTGACCACGGTTGCGGCAGCTCGGGCGACGGTGCTCGGCCTGGCCGAGATGAAGGAACAGTCGCTCCAGGTCCGATCGTTGCAGTCCATCCACCGCGGGCAGGGGTGAGCGTGTCCCCTTCGTTCCGCCGAGGCTCGGTCGATCTGACCGCCACCGTCGGTTCCGTTGTGCTGCCGTCCCCGATCATGACCGCAGCGGGCACGGCCGGTCACGGCGCCGAACTGGGCGCCTACGTGGACCTGTCGTCGCTCGGGGCACTGGTCGCCAAATCGCTGGCCCACTATCCGTGGGACGGCAACGAACCCGTCCGGGTCCACCAGACCCCGGCGGGCATGATCAACTCGGTCGGCCTCCAGGGGCCCGGGGTGGAGGGCTGGCTTGTCCGCTATCTGCCGGAGCTGCAACGGGCTCGGGCCCGGGTTGTCGTCTCGATCTGGGGCAGGACCGTCGACGACTACGAGCTGGCGGCCAAGGCGTTGGCCGACGCCCCGGACGACGTCGTCGCCGTCGAGGTCAACATCTCCTGCCCGAACACCGAGGCAGCAAACGAGATGTTCGCCCACTCGGCGGCCATGACCACCGAGGTCCTGGAGGCCACGGCCGGTTGTGGCAGACCGCGATGGGCGAAGCTGAGCCCGAACGTCGGTCCCGGGCTTGCCGAGATCGCAACCGCGGCGGCCTCCGGCGGTGCCGAAGCGGTGACGCTGGTCAACACCTACTTCGGACTGTCGATCGACCCGGTGACCGGCGCCCCCAGGCTTGGTGGCGTCCGCGGCGGTGTGTCCGGCCCGGCGATTCGCCCCCTTGCGGTCCGGGCTGTTGCCGACGTCCGTGCCGCCTGTCCCGACCTGCCGATCATCGGCGTCGGTGGAATCAGCACCGTCGAGGACGTCATCGAGTTCGCCCGGGTCGGCGCAAACGCCGTACAGATCGGGACCGCATCGTTCGCCGAGCCACGAACGGTTGGACGACTAGGCACCGAATTGCACCGCTGGTGTGCTAATCAAGGAGTATCCAGATTCGCCGACCTCATCGGCACGGCCAGGATCTGAGTCGATCGGGCGCCGCCGTCCACACGACGTGACCGCCGCCCCACCCCGTCAACCAACAGAACACTCACCACCACAGCAATCGAGGAGACCCCGTGGCAGAAACAGTCGAAGCGGCCACCAAAGGCCTATCGCCGGAGCTTCGAGCCAAGATGGCCTTGGCCCTGGACGTAGACGATCTGGTCGAGGCGGTTCGCCTGGCCAGGCAACTGTCGCCCTGGTTCGGCGTGGCCAAGGTCGGCCTTGAGCTGTACACCGCAGCGGGACCGGACGCCGTCGGCACCATGCTGGACAACGGTTTCGACGTCTTCCTGGACCTCAAGCTGCACGACATCCCGACCACCGTCTCCAAGGCGGCGAGCGTCTGCGGGGCTCTCGGAGCCACCTACCTGACGATGCATGCCCACGGCGGACCGGACATGCTGAAAGCCGGTGTCGAGGGCTTCCGGAACGGCGCACGGAACGCCGGACTGGACGACCCGGTTGCGGTGGCCATCACGGTGCTCACCAGCGACGCCGATGCGCCGGATCACATCGTCCCGAACCGGCTTCGGGTGGCGGTCGAGTCCGGCTGTGGCGGGATCGTCTGCTCCGGCGTCCACCTCAAGGACGCCAGGGAACTCTCGCCGCGGACCCTTCGGGTGGTGCCGGGCATTCGGGCCGCCGGTGCCGAACGGCACGATCAGCCGACGCCGGTCACCCCGGCGGAAGCCCTCGGTGAAGGTGCCGATCTCCTGGTAATCGGTCGAGCGGTCACACAGGCCGACGATCCCGCTGCTGCCGCAGCGGACCTTCTGGGAGATTTGGACTAGCCGTGTTCGCCCACCAGCCGATACGGTTCGGCCATGCCTAGTCCACCACAGTTGACGCCCGAGCAGCGTCAAGCCGCGTTGGAGAAGGCGGCGGAAGCCCGTCGTGTCCGTTCTGACGTGAAAAATCGCCTCAAGATGGGATCGATCACGCTGCCCGAACTGCTCGATCGGGCCGATGGCGATCCCATCATCGCCAAGATCAAGGTCCTGGCGGTATTGGAATCGTTGCCGGGGGTTGGCAAAGTCACCGCCCGGCGCACGATGGAAGAACTGAAGATTGCCGAGTCACGCCGCTTGTCCGGACTCGGTCCACAACAACGGAAGGCGTTGCTGGAGGCGTTCACCTAGAACGTCCGGTGTCGCCACCGTCGTGTCGCCCAAGAAAGGCACGTTTGTAATGACCTATTCGCCGCTTTTGGTGGTGGTATCCGGCCCCGGTGGGGTCGGCAAGAGCACCGTGGTCGATGTTCTGATCGATCGGTACCCCGAGCTGTGGCTGAGCCGGTCCTGGACCACCCGGGAGCAGCGCCCGTCGGAGTCGGACAGCGCCTACATCTTCGTGACCACCGAGGCGTTCGAGGAGCGGATCGCAAACGACGGGTTCCTGGAGTACGCCGACTTCCTTGGCAACTACTACGGAACGCCGACGCTCGGGGACACCGAAGGCCGGGATGTGATCCTGGAGATCGATGTGCAGGGTGCCCGCCAGGTCCTGAAGAAGGACCCGGAGGCGCTGCTGATCTTCCTGCAGGCGCCCGATGCGGAGGAGCAGGAGGCTCGGCTGCGGCGTCGGGGAGACCCGGAGCACAAGGTGGAACAGCGGCTCAACAAGGCGGCTGAGGAGGCCAACGCCGGTCTGGAGCTCGGGGCCACGGTGATCACCAACTACGACATCGACGACACCGTCGAGGCGATGTGGGCCACCATCGAAAAAGCCAGAGCGAACCGAGGCCGGAACGGCCTCTAGGTATACGGCCGCAACGGCCTCTAGGTATACGGCCGCAACGGCCTCTGGATATACCGCCGGAACGCCCGATAGGTTCACCGCCGGAACGATCGGTAGACAGCGTCGAAACGGCATGGAACCGGCCCGAGTTCGGCCGATAACCACAGAAGAGCCGCTCGGAGGCTCTTCTGGCGTAGACTTGATCCCCGGAGGTACGCCGACATGGCTGATCAGTACGACACGATGATGACCCCGCAGGTGGAAGACCTGCTCGGCAAGACCGAATCCAAGTTCGGCCTCTGCACGCTGGCCAGCACCCGGGCCCGTCAGATCAACGCCTACTTCGGCCAGCTCGGCGAGGGACTCGGTGCGATGGTGCCGCCCCAGGTGACGTCGGTGGCCCGCAAACCGCTGTCCATCGCCTTCGAGGAGATCGCTGCGGACAAGATCGTGCCGGTCCGGCCGGATCCGGACGCCGACGGCTCCGAAGACGGCGCCGCCTAACATCGCGAGCAGGTACCTGTGCTGAACGGTCGCCGGATCGTTCTCGGCGTCTCCGGGGGGATCGCGGCATACAAGGCCATCGAGGTCTGCCGCAGGCTGGTTGATCTCGGCGCCCACGTTGTGCCGATCCTCACCGACGCGGCCCACAACATGGTGGGCCCCACCACCTTCACCGCGTTGGCGTCGGAGCCGGTCAAGACAAGCCTCTGGCGGGACAGCGACCCGATCCCCCATACCAAGCTGGGTCAGACCGCCGACGCGATCGTTGTCTGCCCGGCGACGGCAAGGATCATCTCCGATCTCCGGACCGGCCGGTCGGATGATCTGCTGTCGGCAACGCTGGTCGCCACCGCCGCACCGGTGGTGGTCTGCCCGGCGATGCACACCGAGATGTGGGAGCACCCTGCGGTTGAGGAGAACATTCAGGTTCTCCGGGACCGCGGCGTTGTGATCGTCCCCCCTGAGGAGGGCCGCCTCGCCGGGGGAGATATTGGCAAGGGCCGCCTCGCCGATCCGGCAACCGTTGTCGATGCCGTCGTCGGCCTCTTCGCAGACGGCCCGCTGCGCGGCCGGTCGGTGTTGATCACCGCGGGCGGCACCCGGGAACCGATCGATCCGGTCCGCTACATCGGCAACCGATCCTCCGGCAAGCAGGGTCATGCGCTGGCCGAAGAGGCTTCGATGATGGGGGCCGACGTGACGCTGGTGACCACCTCGTCGCTGCCGTCCTCTTCTCGAATACAGCGGGTCGAGGTTGCCACTGCGGCCGAAATGCTGGATGCGGTTACCTCGATATCGGTTGACAATGATGTTGTTGTCATGTCCGCTGCCGTCGCAGACTTTCGACCCGTGGGTGCATCGACCCAGAAGATCAAGAAAGCCGATGGCCCACCAACCGTCACTCTTGAGCAAACGGTGGATATTCTGGCCCAGCTAGGGACGCAGAAGCCAACGGGACAGGTGCTCGTAGGCTTCGCAGCCGAAACAAACAACGTGAGAGAAAACGCGCTGGGCAAGCTGAAGCGCAAGGGTGCAGACCTTCTCGTCGCAAACGACGTATCCGCCCCCGGTGTCGGGTTTGCCCACGACACAAATGCGGTGACCATCTTCGGATCGGACGGCTCGGTTCGGGATATCCCTTTGACTGACAAGACCGCAATCGCCAGGGCTGTATTGGATGCAGTGATCGAGCGGTTGCCCACTACCGAAAGCAACGCTCCGTGAACAACAACTTCACCTTCACCTCCGAGTCGGTGACCGAGGGACATCCCGACAAGATGGCCGACCAGATCTCCGATGCCATTCTGGACGCCCTGCTCGAGCAGGATCCGATGAGCCGGGTCGCCTGCGAGACCATGGTCACCACCGGCCTCGCCATGATCGCCGGCGAGATCTCCACCACCGCATACGTGGACATGGCCGCCGTCGTTCGCAACACGATCACCAAGATCGGCTACGACACCGAAACCTACGGCTTCGACGGCAAGACCTGCGGCGTGATGGTGGCCATCGACGAGCAGTCGGCGGACATCGCCCAGGGTGTCGACAAGTCCGAAGAGGTCCGCAGCGGCTCCGCCAGCGGCGACAGCTACGACGAACAGGGTGCCGGAGACCAGGGCATGATGTTCGGCTACGCCTGCAATGAGACCGACGTCCTCATGCCGCTGCCGATCCACCTGGCCCACCGCATGGCCGAGCGTCACGCCGAGGTCCGCCGGGCCGGCACCATCCCGTACCTCCGACCGGACGCAAAGACCCAGGTCACCTTCGACTACGTCGACGGCAAGCCGGTCAAGCTTCGCACGGTGCTGGTCTCCACCCAGCATGACGACGGGATCGACCGTGACTCCATGATCCGGCCCGACCTGATCGAGCACGTGATCCGGCCCGTTATCCCCGAGCAGTTCGCCGACGACGACTACCAGGTCCTGGTCAACCCGACCGGCCGGTTTGTCATCGGTGGTCCGGTCGGCGACGCAGGCCTCACCGGTCGGAAGATCATCGTGGACACCTACGGCGGCGCAGCCCGCCATGGTGGCGGCGCCTTCTCCGGGAAGGACCCGTCCAAGGTCGACCGATCCGCGGCCTACGCAACCCGCTGGGTGGCGAAGAATCTCGTGGCCGCCGGTGCCGCGGATCGCTGCGAGGTCCAGGTGGCCTACGCCATCGGTGTCGCCCATCCGGTGTCGGTCATGGTGGAGACCTTCGGGACCGAGAACGCCCCGGTCGACAAGATTGAGAACGCCGTCCGCGACGTCTTCGACCTCCGGCCCGGCGCCATCCTCGACGACCTGCAGCTCCGCCGCCCGATCTACGCCCAGACCGCGGCGTACGGCCACTTCGGCCGGGAGGCCGGTGACTCCTTCACCTGGGAGGCCACCAACAAGACGGACGACATCCGCTCCGCCCTCGGCCTGTAAGCCGTCCAGAGTCCGTACTGGACCACTACAGAGACCGGATCTCAACCGGCCGGCTTTGGCGCCCTGGTAGGTTCTGACTGTGTCGGAACCCACCCGTCTTTTCGACGACCCCGATGTTGGTCGGGTCGCACCGGAGCCGGTCACGTTGGCGCCCGGGGAGCGGGTCGTCCGCGTCCTGCCGGACGTTTCCGGGCTCGACAAGGAGTTCGACTACCTCGTTCCCGCTCGATTTGCGGACCAGGTGGAACTCGGTTCGCTGGTTCGGGTCGAGCTGCACGGGAGGCGGGTCGCCGGCTGGGTCATCGCAGTTGATGTCACACCTGCTCCGGGCGTCACCCTCCGGCCGATAACCAAGGTCTCCTCCGTAGGTCCGCCCGCAGACGTCATCGACCTGGGTCGGTGGGCGGCCAGGCGATGGTCCGGCCGCCTCACGTCGGTTCTGAAGACCGCATCACCCCAGACCATGGTCCGCACGTCCGCCGCGCAGCGGCCGAGACGGGGCCCGACCGGGACCGGGGACCAGCTGGCCACCGCTGCCCTGGCGGAGCCGGGTGTCACGGTGGTCCGGGTTGGGCCCGCGGGGGACCAGGTGCGGTTCGCCGCGGCGGCCGCCGCCACGGGCAACGCCCTTGTGATCGTGCCCGGCGTGGCTGCGGCCCGACGGGTCGGCGCCAGGCTGGACCGAGCGGGGTTCCGGGTGCATCATCACCCGGCGGGATGGGCCGGTGGACCGGCCGGCGGGGTGGTGGTCGGCTCGCGGTCGGCGGTGTGGGCCCCGACCGCGCCACTCGATGCTGTTGTGGTGCTCGACGAACACGACGAGTCATTGCAGGAGGAACGGAACCCCACGTGGCACGCCCGGGACGTGGCGATGGAGCGGGCGGCCAGAGCCGGTGTGCCGTGTGTGCTGGTCAGCCCCGCCCCGTCGCTGGTTGCGCTGGCCGCGGCCGACCGGGTCCTCGGAGTGTCCCGATCAGACCAGCGCCAGGGTTGGCCGGCGGTGGAGGTTGTCGATCGGCGTGACGACGAACCCGGTCGGGGCGGCCTGTTCTCGGCCAGGGCCGCCGACCTGCTGCGTTCGGCTGACACCGGCGTCGCGATTCTCAACAGAAAGGGCCGAGCGCCGATGCTGGCGTGTGCCTCCTGCGGGGAGCTGGTCCGCACCGAGGACGGGGAGTTTCTGATGACCGAGGTCGACGGCGCCCTTGTGTCGCCCAGGACGGGGGAGACCAGACCGCTGGTCTGCGCGGTGTGCACCGGAACCACCCTGAAACGGCTGCGGCTGGGGGTGACCAGAGCCGCAGAGGAACTGGCTGCGCTGGTCGGCCGACCGGTCACCGAGGTCAGCGCGGAACGAACCGGCGACGGGCCCGGTGGCAACGGAGCAGCCGATGCGCTGATCCTAGGCACCGAGGCGGCGCTGCATCGAGGGGTTGACGCCGATGTCGTTGTCTTCCTCGACTTCGATCAGGAGTTACACGCGCCTCGTTACCGGGCCGCCGAGCAGGCGATGTGGCTGCTGGTCCGGGCGGCCAGAACCGTTGGTCGACGCCGAGCGGAGGGCCGGCTGCTCGTCCAGACCAGATCACCGGACCACCGGGTGCTGCGGGCCGCCATCGCCGCCGATCCGGCGCGGATGGTCGATGAGGAGCAGGCGTTACGCGCTGCGCTCGGATTCCCGCCGTACGGCGCCCTTGCCGAGTTCGGGGGACCGGGCGCGGCCGAGTTCGCCGCATCGATCGAGGTCGACGGGGACCGGATGGTGCTCGGCCCCCGTCCGGACGGCCGCTATCTGCTGCGCGATGCCGACCCGGACCGGCTGGCGGCCGGTCTGGCCGAGGCACCCCGCCCGGCGGAGCGGATCCGGATCGCCGTGGATCCACCGCGGGTGTGACCGCGCAGCCGCTGCCGCCTAGAGCGAACCCAGGAAGTCGACCAGTGCCGGATTGACGATGGCCGGGTGGGTCATGTTCGGCGCATGCGCCGCGCCCGGCACAACCACGAGGCCCCGAGCATTCGGCACGGCGGCCTGGAGCGACTCGGCCAGGTCCATGGTGATGGCCTGGTCCTCGGTCCCGTGAATGCTCAACACCGGACACGAGATCTCTCCCAGACGGTCCGTGACATCGTCTCGCTCCATCAGAGCGCCGGCGGCGTACTCCATGTGTGGGCCCCGTCGGTCTTCCCAGGTCTCGATCCACTGCGCCGACAGCTCCGGCTCGCCGATGATCAGCCCGGCGACGAACTGACCGACCTCGCCGAGCGGATCGTCCGACATCCAGTGGGCGACCATGCCTTTGTAGCCTTCGAGCGATTCGGCATCGTCGACCCCGGCCTGGCTGTCGATCAGCACAAGGCCCCGAACCCGGTCCGGGTTGGCCAGCGTGGCCCGCAGCGACAGGAAGCCGCCCTGGCTCATGCCGACAAGGACCGCTTCGTCGACACCCAGATGGTCGAGCAATGCCATGGCGTCGTCGGCCGAATCCCAGTAGCTGAAGTGCCCGGTGGCCGGGGTGGCGCCAAAGCCCCGCTCGTCCCACGCGATGCATCGGTACGTATCCCTCAAAGCCTCGACCTGCTGATCGAACATGGTGTGGTCCATGAGGAAGCCGTGGCTGAACAGCACCGCAGGCCCATCACCCCCGCTGTCGGCGTAGTTGATGGACTGACCGTTGACCTGTGCGACTGGCATGACGAGAGACTAGCTCTCGGCGGACCAGTGCTGGCGGGCGGTCTCGTAGATCGCAGCGGTGGCCGCCTGAGCCACGTTCAACGAGCCGACCTTGCCCAGCTGGGGGAGGAAACCGATGTGGTCGACCGCGGCGAGTGTGTCCCGGTGGACGCCCCGTTCCTCGTGGCCGACGACCAGGCAGATCGGGCCGGTCAGGTCGATGGTGAAGAGGGGCCGGGCTGCTGCGGTCAGCTCGACGGCCACCGTGGTGAACCCGGCTGCACCGGCAAGCCGGAGCGCCGCCGCGGTGGAGTCGGTCACGACGGTGTCGACCAGCCGCTCACAGCCAAGCGCGGTCTTGGCCACCTTGTTGTGGGTGACCGGCACGGTCGGCGGAGCCAGCCACAGGGTTTCGAGTCGGTAGGCCGCCGCCGACCGAAGGATGGAGCCGATGTTGTACGGGTTCTGAACGCCGTCGAGAATCATGGCCATCCGGACCTCGCCCCGCCGTCGCCAGTCCCGGTGGAGTCGTTTGAGCTCCGTCGGGCCGAGGGGTTTGTGGTCGCTCATCGGGTCACATCCAGCAGTCGATAACCGGCTCGTGATCCGCGCCGGGTTGTCGGCCAGCCGCTGTCGTCGAGCCACCGATGGAGGCTGTCGGCCCCCAGGTGTTTCTGGACAACCAGGTGGGCGGAACCGTTGTCGGCGAGGCGATTGAGCCAGCGGGTCAGCAGTTGGTGGAGGGTGGCCTTCCCGATCCGGATCGGGGGGTTTGACCAGATGCGATCGAACCGGACGTCGTCGGGGACATCCTCCGGGGCCACAACCCGGATGTTGCCGAGTCCGGCGGCGGCGGCGTTTGCGGTGCACAGATCCCTGGCTCGGCCGTTGACCTCCACCGCCCACACGGTTGCCGCCGGGTTTCTGGTGGCCAGGGCGATGGCGATCGGGCCATATCCGGCGCCGAGGTCGAGCAGCTCCCGGTCGGCCGGGTTCGGATCCGGCCCGTCGAGCAGAAGCAACTTTGTGCCGGCATCGATCCGGTGTTTGCCGAACACCCCGCTGTCGGTGGTGAGCGTCGCGGCGAGATCGGGGAGGATGAGCTCGACGGTCGCAGGATCGGACGGCGTCGACGGCGTTGCGTCGAAATACTGTTCTTGGTCCTGGCCGGAGGTCACCATCCGAAACGGTAGTCGCTGTCTTCTACGACCCCTCCTTCATCGGCGCGCCCGGTCACGTCGGACCTCGTCCCGGTACTTCCGCCGCTACGCTTTGTTGGCGTATGTCTTCCCCCTACCAGGTTCGGGTTTTTGGTGATCCGGTGCTCCGCAAGATCGCCGAAGAGGTGACAAACGTCGACGGAAAGCTGGTGAAGCTGGTCGACGACATGCTGGAGACGATGTACGCCGAGCCGGGGATCGGGCTTGCCGCACCCCAGATCGGGGTGCAGCGACGGCTGTTCGTCTACGACATCGGCGAGGGGCCCGAGGCAATCGTGAACCCCGTCATCACCGAATCTCGAGGCGAGTGGACCTTCGAGGAGGGCTGCCTGTCCGTTCCCGGGTTGTTCTGGGAGATCGTCCGGCCGAAGGAGATCCACCTCACCGGCCACGACCTGGACGGTAACGAGGTGTCGATCGAGGCCGACGAGCTGCTGTCCCGGCTGTTCCAGCACGAGCTCGACCATCTGGACGGCATCATGCTGATCGACCACCTGGATGACGACACCCGCAAGGCGGCGCTCAAGACCCTCCGGGAGCGCTACGCCGACCGGCCGTCCAACGGCCGGAGCCCCCAACGGTCCGGTGGCGGCCTGACCCTTCCATGACCGAACCGGCGACCGGTCCAGACGACTCGACAACCGACCCGCTCGATTCACCGCTTGCGGCACCGCCGGCCTCGATCAGCCGGTTGGCGTTCCTCGGAACCCCGGACGTGGCCGCAGTGTCGCTCCGGGCGCTGGTCGCGGCAGGCTTCGACGTTCCCCTTGTGGTCTCGCGGCCGGATCGTCGGCGCGGTCGCGGGTCGACGTTGACCCCGTCTCCGGTCAAGGCCGCAGCGCTGGACCTCGGGCTTACGGTCACCGACGATCTGACGGATCTGGCGGGCAGCTCTGTTGATCTCGGTGTGGTGGTGGCCTACGGCCGGATCATTCCCGTTTCGCTGCTTCAGCGGATACCGATGGTCAACATTCACTTCTCGCTCCTGCCGCGGTGGCGGGGGGCGGCGCCGGTGGAGCGGGCCATTCTGGCCGGCGACGATCGGACCGGCGTCTGTCTGATGGCGGTGGCGGAGGGTTTGGACGAGGGCGGTGTGTACGCCGTCGAAACCACCGACATCGATCCGGACGAGTCGGCGGCGGCGCTTCGCGGCCGACTGGCCGACATCGGCGCCGAGCTGTTGGTCCGGACCCTGCAGAACGGTCTCGGGTCGGCCGAACCTCAGGTGGGGGAGGCGACCTACGCCGCCAAGATCGACCGGGTCGAGTCCAGACTCGACTTCACCAGACCGGCGATCGAGTTGCATCGAGTGGTGCGGGTCGGCCGGGCATGGGCCGAGTTCCGCGACAAGCGGCTGGGGATCGAGGCGACCGCCGTTGTGGACGGTGGCCCCCCGCAAACCGATGGTGGTCTCCCGGGTGAAGTCCATCACCGACCGGGAGATGCGCCACTGGTGAAAACGGCGGAAGGTCTCTTGGCGCTGGAGATGGTGAAACCGGAGGGCAAGCGGGCGATGGCCGGTAGGGATTGGGCGAACGGGGTACAGCCGACACCTGGTGAGCGTCTTGGCTGACCGGGCGACGGCGGATCGGGCCGAACAGACCGAACAGAAGGCGGGCGTGGAGAGCAGGCGCCTCGCGATTGCGGCGATGATGCGGATCGAGAGCGGCGGTGCGTACGCAAATCTCCTGCTGCCGGACCTGCTGGCCAAGTCGACGCTGCGTGCCGAGGATCGTCGATTCGTGACCCAGCTGGTCTACGGCACCACACGAATGAAGCGGGCCTGCGACCATCTGGTCGACCGGTTTCTGCTGACCGAAGCGGACGACCAGGTGCGAGCCGCGCTGCGGATCGGTGCGTTCCAGCTGGCGTTCCTCGGCACCCCGCCTCACGCTGCGGTTGACGCAACGGTGAGCGCGGTCACCGGCGGTGGCCGGAAGGTGGTCAATGCGGTCCTGCGGCGGGTTGCCGAAGCCCCGGTGACCTACCCGTCCGAGGGGGCCCGGTTGAGCTACCCGGACTGGATCGTGTCGGAGCTGGAGGCCGCCCTCGGCCGGGACGATGCCCTCGCTGCGCTGGAAGCGATGAACCTGCCGGCAAAGACCACCACCCGGGACGACGGGTACGTCCAGGACGCCGCCTCCCAACTGGTGGTGGCCACGGTGGACGCCGGTCCCGGCGATGTCGTCGTCGACCTGTGTGCGGCTCCCGGCGGCAAGGCCACCGGTCTGGCGGCGAGCGGTGCAACCGTCATCGCCGGTGATCGAAAACGAAGCAGGGTCAGCCTGGTGGTGGCCAACGTGGAGCGGCTCGGCAGCGAGGTGGTGCCGCTCGTCGCCGACGGTCGGTTCCCCCCGATCGCACCTCGCACCGCCGACCGGGTCCTGGTCGACGCGCCGTGCTCCGGATTCGGCAGCCTCCGCAGGCGGCCGGATGCCCGCTGGCGGATCGAACCGGAGGCGCCGCAGCGCCTGGCCGAGCTCCAGGTGGAGCTGGTCACTGCCGGGCTCTCCCTGCTCAAACCCGGTGGGATCCTGACCTACAGCGTGTGCACGTTCGGCGCCATCGAGGGTCGCCAGGTGGTCGATCGGGTGCTGGCCGACCATGCCGATGTTGAGCTGCTGCCCGTTCCCGACGGGGCCTGGCAGGATCGCGACGCCATCGGCATGCTGCTCCCCAGTGCGGACGGTTCGGACGGCATGATGATCGCCCGCCTGCACCTGACCGGGTCCCGGTAATCGACCCGGGTCCCAAGATCGTCGATTGTCCATGGCCGGCTACGCCGACGCTGCGGTTCCGTTCTCAAGGGTTGGGTCGATGATCCGGACGAACAGCCCGGAACGGACCTTCGGCTGGAAGTAGGTGGACTTCGGCGGCATCACCTTGCCGAGGTCCGACGCCTCCATCAACGTCTGCATCTGCACCGGCCGCATCAGGAACAGCACCTCACCGGGTCTCAGGGTGAGCTCGCCGAGGGTCTGGAGATCGGCGTGGCCCGGCCGGTAGGACAGCCTGCTGTCGGCGCCGGACTCGTCGGTGTTGAGCACCGGGCCGACGACGTGGGTGCCGAGGCGGATCGGATCGATGTTCTCCAACG
>JBCCGJ010000025.1:0-31802 GCA_039029335.1 Actinomycetota bacterium
CGGGGACGGGGTGGTTGACGTTGTGATTGGTGCGGCCGGGGACGATGACGGTGGCACCGACCGGGGCGCCGCATACGTGTTGTTCCTGAATGCGGATGGGTCGGTGAAGGGGGAGCAGAAGATCTCCGAGGTTTCGGGTGGTCTGACCGCCACGCTGGTCGACGGCGGCGGCTTCGGCGCATCGGTGGCCGGGGTGGGGGACCTCGACGGTGATGGTCTGGTTGACCTTGTGGTTGGTGCGGCCGGGGACGACGACGGTGGTACCGGGCGTGGTGCCGCGTATGTGTTGTTCCTGAATGCGGATGGCACGGTGAAGGGGGAGCAGAAGATCTCCGATGCCGCCGGCGGTTTAACGGCAGCCCTGAGCGATGGTGACGGCTTTGGTGGCTCGGCCTCCGGTCTCGGTGACGTCGACGGCGATGGTGTGGCCGATGTTGTGGTTGGTGCGGCCGGTGACGACGACGGCGGCACCGACCGGGGCGCCGCATACGTGTTGTTCCTGAATGCGGATGGCACGGTGAAGGGGGAGCAGAAGATCTCCGACACCGCAGGTGGACTCGACGGAGCGCTTGCCGATGGCGACGCACTCGGATCCGCCACCGCCGGCGTTGGTGACCTGGACGACGATGGCACCGTCGGCCTGCTCCTGGGGGCATCGGGTCGAGGCGGCCAAGGCGCCGTCCTCGTCGTTGACCTGGCGCCGACCGCCACCGCAACCGTTGCGGACTGGTCCGACCGCCGGAGCCTGCTGACCGCCGGTGGCGGCCTGGACGTCCAGGTGACCGCAGGCGGCATCGTCGGCCGGAGCCTCACCTATGACGGCGTGGACGACCGGTTGATCGCACCGGCCACGGACCTCGTCAGCGGGGCGCTGACGCTGTCCGGTTGGATCAACGCAACCAGCTTCGGCACCGACCCGCGGGTCGTGGCAAAGGCCGACAGCGCCGGGTCACCGGTCTACGAGCTGTTCGTCGACGACACCTCGGCGTCAACCGGCGGTGCGGTCGCCCGTATCCGGTTGGGCGGGGCAACCTTCACGGTCACCGGCGGCTCGGTAACCACCGGCGCCTGGCACCACCTGGCCACCACCTGGGACGGTACAACCCTGTCCCTGTACGTCGATGGTCAGCCGGTTGGCAGTGTTGTGGCCACCGGCACGCTCAACACCGACGCGACCGTGCCGCTGACCATCGGCAACCTTGCGGCCGCCGACCGGGGGTTTACCGGCCGGATCGACGAGGTTCGGCTCTCCCACACGGCGGCCAGTGCGGCCGCCGTCGCATTCGACTACACCAATGCCTCGAACCCCGGTGCGGTGATCTCGGTCGGCGGGGCGCAAACCGCAGCAGCGGACCCCTGGACCGTCTCCGGCACGCAGACCAGATCCGGGGCCAACGCCGCCCGGGCGCCGGAGGTCACCACAACCGGTCGCGACGCCTGGCTCCGGGCGACGGGCATCGACGAACCGGGGCTCGAGTTCCGCTCGTGGTGGTGGCTGTCCACCACCACCGGCGTCGACCTTGCGGCCGGGACCCGGGCCGGTCCGGTGGCCACCAGTCAGTACGAAACCGCCGTCACCTCGTCGAGCGGGTGGGACCTGGCAACCGATGTCTCCGGCGTGCGGACCCAGCAGGCGGCACCGGCCGGATCCCCGCCGACCGGGAGCTGGGTCGAAGTGGTGCTCCGCACCGACGAGAGCGGCAACTCCGCAGTCGTGATCGGCGGCAGCGAGGTGATCTCGTCAACCGCCCAGGGCAGCGGTCTGCTCACCGGCTCGGCGGCGCTTCGCGCCGGACTGCTGCCAAGCGGGCAGTTCTGGTACGTTGACGACGTCAGGGCCAGGAAGCTGATCGGTGCCGAACCGACCGTCTCCCTCGGCCCACTTGAGCGGAACTGACCGGCCGTCACCGATGGCCACCTACCGGGAGTGACATGGAAGCAGACGGTGCAGCGGAGGCGGAGCCGATCCTGGTGAGCACGACCGACGGGGTGCGGACGGTGACCCTCAACCGGCCGGCCGTGCGGAACGCGATAAACGGACCGCTGCGCCGGGGTCTCCGGCAGGCGATGCGGGACGCGGAGGCCGACGCAGCCGTGGCGGTCATCGTCTTGACCGGCGTCGACCCGGCGTTCTGCGCCGGCCTGGATCTCCGGGAGGTCGGAAAGGGCAACCCGGAGGTGATCGGCTCCCAGACCGATGGCAGTTCCCGGCCGTTTCCGGCGATGACAAAACCGGTCATCGGGGCGATCAACGGTCCGGCCATCACCGGCGGGTTCGAGCTCGCCCTGCAGTGCGACTTCCTCATCGCCTCGGAGCGGGCGGCGTTCGCCGACACCCACGCCCGGGTCGGGGTGATGCCGGGCTGGGGGCTTACCCCGCTGCTTGTCGACGCGGTCGGTGTCCGGCGGGCGCGGGAGATCTCGCTCACCGGCAACTTCGTGACCGCGGCCGAGGCCGAAGCATGGGGCCTGGTCAACCGGACCGTCGCCCACGACGAGCTGCTGTCGACCGTCTATCGGCTCGCCGCCGACATCGCAGGGAACGACCAGGCCGGTGTTCGGCGCATGCTGGCCACCTACGCCGAGCAGGAGGAGACGCGGCTTGCCGACGCCTGGCGGCTGGAAGGCGACGCGTCGGCGTCGTTCCGGGCGGAGATCGACTTCGACCCCGCCGAGGTCGAGCGCCGGAGGCAGGCCATCATCGACCGGGGCAGAACGCAGGTCTAGGGGTCCCGGGACCGGATTCGATCGGCGGTCTTCGCCGGTGGGATACTCGCGCCATGAGCGACATCACCGAGCAGGACGTTCGAGCCAGAACCCGGGCCCTGATCGACCAGGCCGGCGCCAACGCCGGCCAGGTCGAATTCCGGTCGGCCCAGTGGGACGCCGGCTTGGCGATGGTCCAGTATCCGGTCGGCAAAGGTGGCCTCGATGCATCACCGAAATTCCAGGCCGTCGTCCAGGAGGAGCTACGAGGCGCAGGCATCACCTTCGACTCCATGTTCATCAACCCGATCGGCATCGGGATGGGCCTGCCGACCGTCCTGACGTACGGCTCGGACGAGATGCACGACCGGTATCTCAAACGCATCTTCACCGGAGAGGACATCTGGTGTCAGATGTTCAGTGAGCCGGGCTATGGCTCCGACGTGGCCGGCCTGGCCAGCAGGGCCGTACGTGACGGGGACGAGTGGGTGGTCAACGGCCAGAAAGTCTGGACAAGTCTGGCCCACTACTCCGCCTACGGCATGCTGGTCGTTCGGACGAATCCGGACGTCCCGAAGCACAAGGGGCTGTCGTACTTCATCGTCGACATGAAAAGCCCCGGTATCGAGATCCGTCCGCTGTACCAGATCACCGGCGACGCCGAGTTCAACGAGATCTTCTTCACCGACGTCCGCATCCCACACGCCAACCTGCTCGGCGAGGTCGGTGATGGTTGGCGGGTTGCCACCACAACCCTGATGAATGAACGGGTGGCCCTGGGGGGCAGCACCGCGCCGAAGGGCAGCGGCACCATCGCCGCGCTCACCGCCCTGTGGGAGAAGCGAGGACCGGAGCTGCCGGAGTCCGAGCGTTCGATCATGGCGGACCGGGTGGCCAAACTGTGGATCGACAGTGAGGTGCTGCGGCTCACGACCCGTCGGGCCAGGGCGAACGCCACGATGGGCAATCCAGGTCCCGAGGGGTCGGTCGGCAAGCTTGCGTCCGCCGAGCTGAACCAGCGGATCTGGAACGCCACAATGGATCTCCTGGGTACCGAGGGGATGCTGCACGAGCCTGGTTACCCGCTCAACCGGGCCGGAGGCCCGTCCGGTGGCTCGATCTCCAAGTCGTTCCTTCGGTCCCAGGCCAACACCATCGAAGGCGGGACGTCCGACATCATGCGAAACATTCTGGGCGAGCGCGTGCTCGGACTTCCGGGCGACGTCAGGGTCGACAAGGACCTGCCCTGGAACGAGATTCCCACCTGATCCGGTCCTATGCTTAGCCGGTCTTGACCGGCCAACAACCCAGCGGCAGCCCCGAACCCGGCGGAGGTCCCGCACAGAGCAGACCTCCCGGACACGGCGTGGATCCAGTCCGCAGCGGGGACGCAGCGCACCACCGGCGACCGCCGATTTGGTTGCTCTTCTCGGTAACCACCGTCGGGGTCCTGGCCAACACGATGATCACGCCAAACGTCCCGGACATCCTGGACGAATTTCGCCGAACCGCGGGTGACGCAGGCGTGCTGGTCGGGGCCGGCGCACTCCCCGGTGTGTTCATGGCACCGGTCATCGGCGTTCTGGCCGACCGATTCGGCCGGAAGCGTGTCCTCCTCCCGTGCCTCGTTGTCTTCTCGATCGGGGCGCTGCTTGCCGCCTCCGCACCGAGCTTTGGTGCGCTGATCGGGGCCAGGCTGGTACAGGGTCTTGGCGCGGCCGGGCTGATCAACCTGTCGATCGTTCTGATCGGGGATCACTGGAGCGGGTTGGAGCGTACGGCGCTGATCGGCCGTAACTCGGCGGTGCTGACCACCGCCCTTGCCATCCTCCCCTCCGTCTCCGGTGGTCTGGCCGAGTTCATCTCGTGGCGGGCCTCCATCGCGGTCGGTGTTGTGGCGCTGCCCGTCGCAGCCATCGGTCTTGTGGTGTTGCCGGACAGCCGACCCGAGCGGGTGACGGATCTTGGTCGGCAACTGCGGACCGCTGCGGTCGAGATCCGTCGGCCGACCCTGTTTGTTGTCTTCGCCTCCGGATTCCTGCTCTTTGTGGTCATCTTCGGCGTGTTCGTCACCGCCCTCCCGATCCACCTGGAGGAGCAGTTCAACCTCGGCCCCGGCGCACGCGGCCTCATGCTCTCGGTCCCCGCGCTTGGTGCGATCGTCGCCTCCTACAACCTCGGTCGGATCCGTTCCGTCGTTGCCCTACGCCTGGTGCTGGTTGCATCCTCGCTGTGTGTTGCGGTCGCCGCATTCGGGGCCGCGGTTGCTCCGACCCTCCTGCTGGTAGTGGCGGCCATGGTGCTCTACGGGTTCGGCGAGGGCGGGGTCATCCCGGCCCTCCAGGACGTGGCAAGCTCGGTACCACCGCCCGATCAGCGGGCATCGGTGATGGCGGTGTGGGTCAGCGCCGTCCGCCTCGGTCAAACGGTCGGGCCGATCGGGGCTGCGATTCTGCTCGCGGCGTACTCCACGTCGATCGCGATGATCGTGGGCGCCGCCATCTTCGGTGCGGTGGCGGTGTTGTTTGCCTGCGGGCCGGTCGACGATTCGATCATGGACTGAAACACAGCGGCCCGAACAACCTTGTCGGCCCGGCGCTTCCACAGCCCCGTCGATCAAGCACCCTCCTGAGTTTGAGAGCCGGACAAGCGGTGTCGTAGCGTTGCGGGCACGGGCAGCACGTGCCTGCCGGGCACCACCCGGAGCTACCAGGTCCGAGATGACGTCCGAGATGAGGAGGAGTGATCATGGCTCGCGAGATCGTTGATCCACGGCCGCCGATACCTGCCGTCTACCGCACACCGGAACGGGTGGCCATCCAGGAGATGGCCCGCGACTTTGCCATGAACAAGGTGCTCCCGGTGGCCAACGAGTTGGACCCGGAGAAGGGCCTGATGCCGGAATCGCTCCGCAAGGAGATGGGCGAGCTGGGCTTCTTCGGCATCCTCCTCCCGGAGAAGTACGACGGGCTTGGCCTCGGGGTGTTCGAGTATGCGCTGATCACCGAGGAACTGGCTCGGGCCTGGATGAGCGTCTCCAGCATCATCGCCCGGTCCTCCCTGGCGGTCGGGTTGGACCCAACCCATCGGGAGCGGTACCTGCCACTGGCGGCACGGGGGGAGTGGCTCCCCGCCTTTGCCATGTCGGAGCCCGATGCCGGGTCCGACATCGCCTCGATACGAACCAGGGCGGACAAGACCGACGGCGGATGGATCCTCAACGGCCAAAAGATGTGGTGCACGTTCGCCGACCAGGCCAACGGCCTGATCGTGGTGGCCAGGACCACTCCCTACGATCCGGACCGTCGCCATGCCGGCATCCGGCAGTTCATCATCTTCAAGGAGCCCGACACGTTCCCCGAGGGCATCACCGGGAACGCCATCAAGAAGATCGGCTATCACGGCTGGCACACCTACGAGCTGTCGTTCAACGACTTCTTCGTTCCCGACGACGGCCTCATCGGGTACGAAGCCGAGGCGCCGGACGCCGACGTCGACGACGGGTTCAAACAGACCGCCGCCGGTATGACCACACCGCGGATACACACGGCGGCCCGGTCCATCGGTTTGGCACGGGGTGCGCTGGAGGACTCGGTGGCCTACGTCCAGGAGCGGGAGCAGTTCGGCAGACCCATCGGGGACTTCCAGGCGATGCGGTTCAAGATCGCCGCCATGGCCTCCGAACTCGAAGCGAGCAGGGCGTTGCTCTACCAGGTCTGCGCCAATACCGATGCAGGCGAGGAGTCCCACCTGGAGGGGGCAATGATCAAGTACCTGGCTTCCGAGATGTCGGAGCGGGTCACGTCCGAGGCGCTGCAGATCCACGGCGGGGCCGGCTACACCACGGACTTCCCGATCGAGCGCTACTGGCGGGACGCCAGGCTGACCAAAATCTTCGAGGGGACAAGCGAAATCATGCAGCGCATCATCAGCGACCACCTCCTGCCCCCGACCCCGTTCCGATGATCACCACCGAGGAACTCAGCGATCGGATCGCCGGGGACGGCGAATTCCGGCTGGCCGCTCGGTTCTGGACCGGCGGGCTCCGGTTGGAAATCGGTGACCGGACCGTCGGCTTCACCGCCGTCGACGGGGCCGTGGCTCCGGAGGTCCCCGAACCCGGGGACGGTGTGATCATCCTGTCGGCTTCGGAGTCAGTGTGGGCCGACCTGACCAAGGCGGTCCCTCAGCCCTTTTTCCACGACATCACCGCTGCTCTGGCGGTTGGGCTCACCAGGGCCGGTGACGACCTGATCTGGTGGCAGTACGAGCCGGCGGTCCAGCGGGCATTGGAGCTGATGGGCCCGGCTGAGGTCGTGACCGGCGTTGCCACAGCGGACCGTGGCACAACCCCTCGTTTCGACAGCCCGACCGGTCGCTACGTGCACCTGGCCCTCCCCGACGTCGACGGGGACGGGGGCCCGGTCGACCATCGGATCTACTTCGAGGAGACCGGGACCGGCATACCGCTACTGCTGCAGCACACTGCGGGCTCCCACGGCACCCAGTGGCGTCACCTGTTCGAGAACCCGGACATCACCAGCCGGTTCCGCCTGATCGCCTACGACCTGCCGTTCCACGGCAAGTCCGTCCCGCCGCCGACCAGGGACTGGTGGTCCGTCAACTATCGGCTCACCGGTGACTTCCTTCGCTCCGTGCCGCTTGCGCTCAGCGACGCGCTTGAGCTGGACCGGCCGGTGTTCATGGGATGCTCGGTCGGTGGGTTGCTGGCCCTCGATCTTGCGGCCCGCCATCCCGACCGATTCCGGGCGGTGATCTCACTCGAAGGGGCGCTGCACATCGGTGGGGACCCGGACCGGCTGGAGGGGTTCTGGCACCCCCAGGTCAGCAACGAATCGAAGGCCAGGATGATGCAGGGTCTGACTTCACCGACCTCTCCCGTGGCGTACCGCAAGGAGACCATCCAGACCTACGCCTCCGGCTGGCCACCCGCATTCCTTGGTGACCTCTTCTACTACATGGTCGACTACGACCTCAGAGATGCCGCCGCCGACATCGACACCAAAAGGATCGGCGTCCACATCCTGTCCGGGGAGTACGACACGAGCGGGACGGTCGCCCACGGTCGTGCCGCCCACGAGGCCATCCCCGGATCGACGTTCACCGAGATGGCCGGGGTCGGCCACTTCCCGATGTCGGAGAACCCCGAGGGGTTCTTCCCGTTCCTGCTGGCGGTCCTCGACAAGATCGAGTCTCGCTGACCAGCCGTCACGCCCGTTACCGACACCACCGGCACGCCCAGTCCGGTACCCATCAGAGGGGGAGAACCATGACCGATGAGCCGACCGTCACCGCCGAGGAACTGACCGGCCATTTTTGGCGGCGATACGGGAGCCTCCGGACCGAGGACCTGCCCGCCGAGGTGGTCGAGGTTGCCGCCCAGTGTGTCCTCGACTGGTTCGGCTGTGCGGTGGCCGGGAGTCAGGAGCCGCTCACCGCGATCCTGGCGGCCGAGCTGGCCGATGTTGCGGGTGGGGCGACCATCGTCGGCACGCCGGGTGAGCTGGCGGGGACCGGCATGTTACAGGCGGCGATGATCAACGGCGCCGCCGGTCACGCCCTGGATTTCGACGATACAAACATCGTCATGGGCGGACACCCGACCGTGCCGGTGCTTCCTGCGGTCCTGGCCCTTGCGGAAACCACCGGCGCGTCCGGTGCCGATGTGCTTGCCGCGTTCGTGGCCGGGTTGGAGATCGAGTCCCTCATCGGCGACATGATCGGCGGTGGACACTATGCAAAGGGGTGGCACAAGACCTCGACCGTCGGGGTGTTCGGCGCCGCTGCGGCGGCCTGTCACCTGATGGGCCTCGATGAGGTGCAGTTCGGTCACGCCATGGGTCTGGCGGCAAGCAACGCCGCCGGTTTGAAGGCCAACTTCGGGACGATGACCAAGCCGTATCACGCAGGTCACGCCGCCGAGCGAGGCCTGCTGGCCGCCCGCCTGGCGGCCCGCGGGTACACCGCGAACCATGAGGCCGTTGGTGGCAAGCAGAGTCTTGCCCAGGCGGCGGGGGATGGCGCGTTGCGGCTGACCAGGCTGGCCGAACCGGTTGCGGAGTGGCTGACCCCGCAGACCCTCTTCAAATATCACGCGGCCTGCTACCTCACCCATGCCGGGATCGAAGCGACGTCGTCGCTGGTCTCGGCCAACGGCATGGCACCCGCCGACGTCGAGCGGGTCGAGTTGGTGGTGCACCCCTCCCTGGACGACGTCTGCAACATCCAGTTCCCCACAACCGGCCTCGAGGCAAAGTTCAGCCTTCGGGCCACCCAGGCCTTTGCCGTCCACGGCGTGGACACCACCGCGGTCGAGTCCTATGAGGACGGACCGGTCAACCGCCCGGAGATCCAGAAGTTCATCGACCAGGTCACCGTGAGCTTCGACGAGGACCTGGCGACAACGGCGACCCGGGCCACCGTTGTCTCAACGGCGGGGGACCGGATGGACGGGTTCCACGACGCCGGTGTCCCGGCCGAGGATCTGCCGCTGCAGCGGGAGAAGTTGGAGGCGAAGTTCCTTGGTCTGGCCGGGCCGATCCTGGGCCAGGACCATGCGGCAACCGTGGCCGGCCGTATCCGAACGGTCGTCGACCGGGATCAATTCTCTGTCCGGTCGGTGCTCAGCCCGCCTCCGGAGCGGTGAGCAGCAGGTAACCGTCCTCCAGGGTCGGCGGGACAAACGCCGCACCGGGGGGCGGCTGCCCAAGGCACCGGTAGCGCCCGTCGGCAAGCCGCCACGATGCCCGTGCGCCGGCCGGTTCCCGGTCCTGCACCCAGGTCCGGCCCTCGGCCGACCTGGCCAGTGAGTCCGGACTGCCGACGTAGGACAGCCGGCCGTTGAGCAGCACCAGGACCCGGTCACCGATCGCCGCCTCGTCCGTGAGATGGGTGGAGACGATGACCGTCGCCCGATGGCGGCGCTCGGCAACGATCTCCCGGAACCGGATTCGTTCGTCGGGGTCAAGACCGGCTGCGGGCTCATCCAGAAGCAGCAGCGTCGGGGTCCCGTACGTGGCCTGGGCCAGCGCCAGGCGCTGCCGCATCCCGCCGGAGAGGTCGGCGACCCGGTCCGTCGCTCGGTCGGCCAGGCCGACGAGTTCCAGGGCGTCGTACACGGCGTGCCGCCTGGCCCGGGTGTCGCGGTGTCCCTTGAGAATCGCCACGTAGTCGAGCACGTCGAACACCCGGGAAGAGGGGGTCAGGCCGGGAAGCTGCGGTTGGTAACCGACCCGGCGGCGGATCTCGATCCGGTCCGACTCGTGCCGGGGGTCGAGGCCGTCGATCAGGATCGACCCGTCGTCCGGTCCGGTCACGGTGGCCAGGCACCGCAGCAGCGTTGTCTTCCCCGACCCGTTCGGACCGAGCAGGGTGATGAGCCCACCCTGGAGGGCCAGGTCGACCGCTCGCAGCGCCTCCGTCTCGCCGAACCGGCGGGCAAGGCCGAAGGCCAACACCTCCGCCGGTCTCACAGCTCACCACCGGCCAGGCGGTCGAACCGCTCGCGGCGGGCCACGGCGATGGCTGTGGCCACGACACCGACCATCAGCAGCAAGAGCTGGCCTGGGGCGGTGAACGCCGCCAGCGGATCCGTGGCCTCGGCTTGGACCACGACGATCGCCAACGTCCAGACAGCGGCGACGAACCCCGCCGCGGCCCGTGGTCGGGTCACGGTCATCATCGCCACGGTTGCAGCGGTCAGTCCCAGTGAGGGAATCAGGCCGGCAAAGGCCATCGGTGAGCGGCCCGGAGCAGCCACCCCGGTGAGCAGCAGCCAGAACGAGGAGAAACCAAGCACGGCGGTGGCCCGGATGGCGATCAGCCGAAGCCCACGCATCGGCGTGGCTAGCGAGATCTCGTGCGCCGGGTCGGCCTCGGCCCCGTAGGCCATCGCCACGCCAAGGACGGGCACCAGCGGACCGATGAACAGCAGCACGAACAGATCGTCCCGGGGTTTTGATGCGTCCGTTGCGCCGATGCCGATCAGCATGGCCAGCGCCGTGGCCAGGAACCAGGACCGGCGAAGCGCCGGGGTGGCGGCCAACAACCGGGTGACGGTGACCGGCATGCCAAGCAGGCGCAGCAGTCGCTCCAGTCGCCCGGGCCGTGGGGCGTCGAGCTCGATGGTGATCGCCCGCCAGTTCCGGTCGACCCTGGTCTGGTCGACCGGCCACGGCGGCTGGAAGCCGGAGGAGGAGAAAGGAGTGGTCACGACAGCACCTCCTGAAGGTGTTTCCTGGCCCGCATGAGGCGGGTTTTGACCGTGCCCTGGGGGACACCGAGTATTCGGGCCGCCTCCCGGGTTGACAGGCCGTCTATGGCGGTGGCGATCAGGACGGACTGCAGGTCCGGGTCGAGGGTCTTCAGCGCAACCCCCAGCCGACCGTGGGCACCGTTGTCGACGAGGGCGTCCTCGAATGTCATGGCCCGGTCGTAGCGGGCCATGGCGGCCGGGGCGAGCGGGATCGGCCGCCGTTTGCGAAGCTGGTCGATCAGCCGCCGGACGGCGATTCCCCAGAGCCAGGCCCCGACCTGGCCGTCACCCCGATACCGCTTTGCGGTCTTCCAAACGGCCACGAAGGTGTCCTGCAGGGCGAGATCGGCGATATCGGGGTCTCCGCAGCGGCTCTCCAGCCGAGCGGTCAGCCACACCGCATGGCGTCGGTAGAGCTGTTCGAGCGCGCTGCGATCACCGCGGGCAATCCTGGCCACAAGGGCCCGGTCTTCACCGTCTCCGGTATCTGGGCGGTCGGCCGTCATACCGACCCTGTCGTATCGGGCGACCCCATCGGTTCACCGATCAGCCGATTTTCTGGATCCGGCCAGAATCTAGTCCGCCGGTGAACCGCCGTGGGGCTTCGGCTCGACAGACGGGCGTGAACCGAACGCCACACACCGACGAACGGACCGCCCCGATGCCCCGGCCATCCCTGCCACCACCGGATGCGGCCCGGGCCCCGGCGCTCGAAATGCCACGGTTTGCCGTGCGCCCCGCCATCACCGGAGCCACCCAAACCGCCGTTCTGCCTCCGCCGCCGGCCCCGGCGCCAGCGCCCCCGCCGCCGCCATCGGTTGTTCCGCCGCCGTTGGCCCCGCCGCTACTGGCGTCCCCGCCGCCACCTCCGTCGGCTCCGCCACACCAACCTTCCCCGTCTGCGTCCCCGCCGCCACCGCCCGCACCTGCTGCGGGCGCTCGGCGGAGGCGACGCCCCGGCCGGCCGCGGCTGCTGGCGGCCGTGAAGGTTGCTCTGGTGCTCGCCCTCATCGGTGGTTCGCTGCTGATCGACGGTGAAGGCCCGGTCGCGATCATCGTGCTGTTCCTCATCGTTGTTCCGTTCGAGAAGCTGTTTCCCCGCCACCGGCAGCGGCTCCGTCGCCCCCACGTCATCACCGACATCGCCTACGCCCTTGCCGGTCCACTGCTGTCCGGCATCGGCCTTGCGGTGGGTTTTGTTGTTGCCATCGTCAGCCTGGCCTGGTTGCCGGGCCTTGCCATCCGCCCGCTGGTGGCGCTGATCCCGCCCGCCGTCGCTCCGTTCGTCGGCATCGCCCTCTTTGACCTGCTGATCTACTGGACCCACCGGTGGTACCACGAGGTCCCGATCCTCTGGCGGTTCCACGCGATCCACCACTCGCCGAAACACATGGACTGGGTCAGCGGGTTTCGGATCCACCCCCTGGACGGGACGCTCATCGCTCCGGCATTCGCCTTCCTGCTCGCCGCGGGATTCAGCGCCGAGTTCACCGGAGCGCTGGCCTTCATCCAGATCGTGCTCGGCATCTTCCTCCACGCCAACGTCCGGTGGCGGCTCCGCCCGCTCCACCGGCTGGTCATCACTCCGGAGTTTCATCACTGGCATCACGCCAACGAGCCGGGGGCCATCAACTCCAACTACTCGGTCTTCCTGCCGCTGTGGGACATCGTCTTCGGCACCTACTTCATGCCAAAGCGTCGGCGGCCTGCCGTGTACGGTGTCTCCGAGCCGATCCCGGACGGCATGATCGATCAACTCCACCACCCGCTCCGCGGTATGGGCAACCCCCTACGGGTTTTTCGCCACCCGATCCGCTCGCTGCGAGGGCTCGGCAGGTTCACCAGGAGTTTGGTGGCCGACATGGTCCGATCCGCCAGGCGACCGAGGCGGCGGGGACCGGAGGACCTGGGGCCGGACGCCAACCGGGATCTGGACTGGTCACCCGGACGGTGGATCGCCCCGCCGCAGTGGGAACGGCCAACTGAAGTGCCACCCGGGAAGCGGGCGGGGCGGCGAGCGTCGGCGGCGCCCTAACCTGGCCCGATGGATACCGTTCCGTCCCAGATGGCCGCCGTTCTGCTGACCGGGCACGGAGGGTACGAGTGCCTGGAGTACCGAACCGACGTGCCGACACCGACGCCGGGCGCGGGGCAGGTGCTGATCCAGGTCGGTGGCGCCGGGGTCAACAACACCGACATCAACACCAGGATCGGCTGGTATTCCAAATCGGTCACCGACGGCACCGATGCCGGCGGCGGGGCGGGCTTCGACGGTCTTGACGAATCCGACGGTTCGTGGAGCGGAGAGCCGCTCCGGTTCCCTCGGATCCAGGGGGCGGACTGCGCAGGGCGGATCGTCGCCGTCGGTGCGGGCGTGGCCGACGACCGGGTGGGGGAACGGGTGCTGGTCCGCTCGGTCCAGCCGCTGCGGGACTCGGCGGATTCGATGGCCTGTCGGACGATGGGTTCGGAGTACGACGGTGCGTTCGCCCAGTTCCTCGTGACGGACGGCGTCGATGCGCTACCGGTCCGGACCGACCTGGACGATGTGGCGCTGGCGGCCATCCCCTGTGCATACTCGACCGCCGAGGGCATGCTGCACCGGGCATCGGTTGGCGCCGAGCGGGTCCTGATCACCGGTGCATCCGGCGGGGTCGGCTCGGCGGCAGTCCAGCTGGCGAAACGCCGTGGCGCCGAGGTGATTGCGATGGCCGGCGCGACCAAGCGGGCTGCGGTCGCGGCCCTGGGGGCCGACCAGGTCATCGATCGTGCGGCGGATCTCCGTCACGCGATCGACGGCACCGTCGACGTAGTCCTCGACGTGGTTGCCGGGCCCGTGTTCACCGGTTTGCTGGACGTCCTACGGGTCGGCGGACGGTATGCCACCTCGGGTGCGATCGCCGGACCGCTGGTCGAATTGGACGTTCGCACCCTGTACCTCAAGGACCTCTCCTTCTTCGGGTCGACCTATCAGCCGGACGAGGTGTTCGAGAACCTGGTCTCCTACGTCGAGGCGGGCGAGATCCGGCCGGTTGTGGCCGCCACATACCCGCTGGCCGACGTCGTCGTCGCCCAGCAGGACTTCCTGGCAAAAAGTCACGTCGGCAAGTTGGTGCTCATCCCCCCGCCACTCGGCTGACCGCCTGACCGTCGGAGCAGACCGGACCTCGAAATCTCGGCACGGCAGATGTCCGTTGGCTACGCTGGTCCCCGTGAAGTAACCACGCTGTCCACGTCCGCCCGACCGGTCTCCAACACACGGGATCATGCCGGTTCCCGTCCGGTCATTGCGCTGGAAGGCACGCGTATGGTTACCCAGTCCACTGAGTCGTCGTTCTCCGTCACCCTGCGTGACGTGTCGATCTCCCGGGCGGACCGGCCGGTTCTGTACCGGGTCAATCTGACGGTCTCCGACCGGTCACGGTCGGCGATCGTTGGCCCAAACGGCGTCGGCAAGTCGACCCTGCTCCGAGTGCTGGCCGGTCGGCTCAAACCGGATCGGGGCACCGTCACCGCATCACCGCCTACGGCGTCCGTCGGGTTGTTGGACCAGGAACTCCCGGTTGACGGAGCGGCCACGGTCCGCGAACTCATCGCCGGGCGGCTGGGTATCGTCGCAGCCGAAGCGGAGCTGACCGCTGCGGCAGCCGGACTCACCGACGACCAGTCCGACAGTGAGCGGCCCGGAGTCGAACAGTCTGACACCGAGCGGGAGGCGATCACGGTCGACATCGGGCTAACGGATACGGCAAACGAACCGTCCCCCTGGGCCACCGGCCACCCTCCGAACGGTGCCGTTGTCGGCCCTGCGGACCGGTACGATCGTGCGCTGCAGCGGTACCTGGCCATCGGGGCCGCCGACTTTCCCGCCCGGTTGGCCGAGATGGCCGAGCGGTTGGGCCTCACCGACCGCCATCTTGTGGCCGACCCTACAACCTTGTCCGGCGGTGAGGCCGAGCGGGTCGGCCTTGCGATGATCATGCTCAGCCGGTTCGACCTGACCCTCCTCGACGAGCCGACCAACAATCTTGATCTGCACGGCCTGGCCATGCTCGAGGACTGGGTGGATCGGCATCGGGGCGGGCTCATCGTGGTGTCGCATGACCGGGCGTTCCTCGAACGGTCGATCCGGTCGGTCATCGAGATCGACCATCATCACCACACGGTCACCGAGTTCGGTGGTGGCTGGCAGGCGTTCCTCGACGAGCGGCAGCGTGCCGCGGACCTGGCCCAGGAGCGCTACCGGACCTACACCGAGCAGCGGGATCGGCTGGCGGCCAGGGCCCAGACCCAGATGGAGTGGGCCGACGGCGGCGCAAGCCGGGCCAGGAAGAACCCGGCCGACGGCGACAAGTTCCGCCGGAACTGGGCCATCGCCCAGACCGAGTCCCTGGCCGGGCGGGCGAAGGCCACCAAGCGGGCGATGGATCGGCTGGAGACGGTGGAAAAGCCGTGGGAGCCGTGGGAGTTGCGGTTCACGATCGGCAATGCAGCGCGCAGCGCGGACCGGGTCATCGTTGCCGACGGCCTGACCCTGCGGCGGGGGGCCTTCACCCTTGGCCCGCTCAACCTCGACGTCCGGTTCGGCGACCGGCTGGCCATCGCCGGAGCAAACGGCTCCGGCAAGACGACCCTGATCGACCTGATCCTCGGCCGGCTTGCGCCAACCGATGGGATCGTGCGGCTCGGCCCCGGGGTGGTGGTCGGCGAGCTCGGCCAGCGTCGGGACGGCTTCTTCGCCGACGGGTTCGAGGTCGGGCGGTCCGATGCGGCCGGTGCGGTCACCGATGCGGCCGGTCCGGATCTCCTCCGGGCGTTTCAGTCCGGTAGCGGGCTTGCTGTTTCAGAAGCCCGCTCGATGCTGGCCAAGTTCGGCCTCGACGCCGAGGCGGTCTCCCGGCCCGCCACGTCATTGTCGCCCGGCGAGCGGACCAGGGCCCGCCTCGCCCTGTTCCAAGCCATCGGGGTCAACCTGCTGGTACTCGACGAGCCGACGAACCATCTTGACCTGGAGGCGATCGAGCAACTGGAGTCCGCACTGGATCGGTACGTCGGCACGCTGATCCTCATCTCCCATGACCGGCGACTCATCGAGCGGGTCCGACTGACCAGGACCGTTGAGCTGGTCAACGGCCTGGTGCGGGAACCATGACGATGCGCCAGCGCCTTTTCCGCAGGCCCACCGTCACCGTCCGGACGGGACCGACCGGGTCTGATCGGCGGCGCCGGCCGGCTGCCAACCGGGACGTTGCCACAGCCGGCGAAGTCGCGTTGACCAGTCCGGATCGTTGCGGAGGTCCCGGATCAGGAGCCGGATCTGGGAGAACTGGACGTCCAGCGGATTGGCGGACTCGATCTGGGTGGTCAGCCCGTATTCCGGCCGGTTTGTCTCGGCCCGGAACGTGCCGAACAGTCGGTCCCAGATGATCAGGATGCCGCCGTAGTTGACATCCAGATAGTGCTCGTCTGCCCCGTGATGGGCTCGGTGATGGGACGGTGTGTTGAAGACCGCCTCGAACCATCGCGGCATCCGGCGGACGGTCTCGGTGTGGATCCAGGTCTGGTAACCGACCACCAGGCCGGTTGCGGCGAAGACCAGGATCGGGTCGAAGCCGAGCAGGACAAGCGGCAGGCTGAACCCGATGGTGAGGAGACCGTCGAACAGGCCGAGGCGGATGCTGGTGGTTTGATCGTAGATCGGCGAGCTGTGGTGGACGGAGTGCCACAGGTCCCACGGCAACCGGTGCTCATGCTCGAAGCGGTGCTCCAGGTAGTAGATGAGGTCCGCGAGCACAACGGCGAGGATGGCCGTCGCCCAGGTGGTGGGGATCGACCAGGGCAGCGCGTTGCTGATCGCCTGGAACAGGGCGAACCAGGCGACAAAGCCGATGATGCCCGCCGGCACGACAAAGATGAGCGCACTCGCGTTGGCCAGCATCTCCTTGATACGGGACCACCGCAGGTACCCACGCCGCTGGAGCCAGACGAGCTCGACCAGCAGGATCGGCACGAACAGCAGCTCAAACAGGTCCGTCAGGGATTGCAGAATCTCATTCATGGTTACAATATAGGAGTGACTCCGATATTCGTCATCATTCCTAAGTAGGATCTTGCTATCATGTTGGCGATGCCCTCCCTCCGTGAACGCAACCGTCGTAACGCCATGCGAACCACCCAGCGGGCGGCGCTCGAGCTCTTCGAGGCTCGCGGTTTTGCGGCCGTCACCGTTGCCGAGATCGCCGAGGAGGCCGGGATGGCAGCGTCGACGATCTATCGCCACTTCGAAACCAAGGAGGCGATCGTCCTCTGGGACGAACACGACGCGGACCTCGAGGCGGCATTCGTCCGGGAGTTCTCCCGACAGAAACCGCTGGCCGCCCTCCGGGCGGTATTCACCTCCGAGCTCAGTGACCGGTACGACCAGGACCTGGAGTTCCAGCTCAGACGAGTCCGGTACATCTACGCAACGGAGGAGGTGCATGTGGCGGCCGGGGAGATGGGCTACCGGGATGCGGCGGAGATCACCACGGCGCTCCAGCTTGTCCTGTCGCCCGAGCACCGTCACGCCGCACCGATTATGGCCGGCGCGGCGATGAGCGCCCTCGATGCGGCCTTCGATCGGTGGCAGCAGGGCGGTGGGGCGACGCCGCTCGGGACCCTGATCGGAGAGGCCTTTGACGCGCTCGCCAACCTCGACGGGTTGGCATGACGCTCCTCGGCCTCGTCCGCCGGTTCCCGGTCCGGGTCTCCGTCACCACCGGGCTCGTCCTGGTGGAGGCGCTCATCGAGCTGCTCTTCCCCCTGTTCATCGGATTGGCCATCAACGACCTGCTTGACGACCGCTACCGGGGGTTGATGGCGCTCGGCGGCCTGGGCATCGCGGCCCTCGTGATCGGCAGCGCACGGCGCTTCGTCGACACCAGAGCCTACGCGGGCATGTACGAGATCATCGCCGCCGAAATGGTCGAACGGGAGCGGGCACGCGGGGCGGAGACCTCGCGGATCGCCGCCAGGACAACCCTCCTTGGCGAATTCGTCGAGTTCCTGGAGGACTCGATGCCCCAGATCATCAGCGCCATCATCGGCACTGTCGGAATTCTGCTGATCATCGGTGGCCTCAACACGAACGTGCTGTTCGCCTGCTTGGCGATGCTGGTGTTGCTGCTGGTCACCTACTGGGCGACCGCGGCCCGAAATTTCAATCTCAATCGGGGCTACAACGACGAACTCGAACGGCAGATCGAGGCGATCGACAGCCGGGACGGTCCGACCATCGGGCGCCACTTCTCGCTGCTCATGCGGTGGAACCGGCGACTGTCCGACCTGGAGACGGTCAACTATTTCGTGATCTGGCTCGGGGTGATCGCCCTGCTGGTCTACGCCCCGATCGAGGTGATCGAACCCGGCGAGACCGAATACGGGTTTGCCTTCGCAACCATTCTCTACGTCTTCCAGTACGTCGACGCGCTGGCGGCACTGCCGCTGTTCATCCAGCAGGTCATCCGACTCCGGGAGATCGCCGGGCGGCTTGGTGCCGAAGACGTCGACGTGCCAACCGGAGCAGACTGATCAAACTAAGCCGGTCGGAGCAGACTGACGGCTCACCGGGGATACTGGGGGTCGAGATGGTTGGTATCCAGCGATGACGGCAACATTCAACCTGGTGGCCCGGGGCGGTCATCCGGACTTTCTCGACCTGCCGTGGGGCGAGCCGCTGAGCGAGTGGAACCACCCCCGATTGGTGAAGATGGCCCACGGGATGAGCCGTCACATCGTTCGGTTCGTCCGCTACGACGACCGGGTCTATGCGCTGAAGGAGACCGACGAACCGCTGGCCAGGGGCGAGTACGAGATGCTGCGGGAACTCCGGGAGGAACACCTCCCCGTTGTGGAACCCGTCGGTTACGTGACAACGGCGGCCCACGACCGGGCGATGCTGATCACCCGGTACCTCGACTTCTCGCTGCCGTACTGGTACCTGTTCGGTCGGGAGGAGATGTCGCTGACGGACAAGCTCCTCGATGCCGCCGTTGTGCTGCTGGTCCGTCTGCACCTGGAGAACGTGTTCTGGGGTGACTGCTCGCTGTCCAACGTGCTGTTCCGCCGTGACGCCGGGGCGATGATGGCCTACCTGGTCGATGCGGAGACCAGCGAGCGACGGGCGACGATCAGCGACGGGATGCGGCGCCACGACCTTTCCATCGCCGAGGAGAACCTCATCGGTGGACTGCTGGAGCTGCAGGAGCAGGGCCGGGTGGCTGCCGGGTTTGATCCCATGGCGGTGGCCAGGGATCTGATCGACCGGTACGACCGGCTCTGGGATGAGCTGACAAGGCCGGAGGAGATCAAAGACGGCGAGCGGTGGCGGATCGAGAAGAGGATTCGCCACATCAACGATCTGGGTTTCGACGTCGAGGAGCTGTCGATCAGCAGCTCCGGTGATCAGCTGCTGATCAAACCGATTCTGATCGAGGAAGGCCACCACGCGAGGGAGCTGCGTCGCAGAACCGGCCTGGAAGTCCAGGAGAACCAGGCCAGACGGCTCCTCGCCGACATCTCGAGCCATCGAGCCTGGCTGGAGCGGAAGTCAGGACGCCAGACCCCCGCCGCCGTGGCCGCGGCCCGCTGGCTGGCCGACGTCTACGAGCCGGTTGTGGAGTCCATCCCCGCCGACCTGGCCCCAAAGCTCGAAGCCGCCGAGGTGTTCCACCACGTGCTGGAACACCGCTACTACCTGTCGGAGCGGGCCGGATATGGGGTGTCCCACGCCGAAGCCCTCGCCGACTACATCCGGAACGAGCTGACCAGGCAGCCGGCGGAGCGGCAACTGCAACTGGAGACCGGACCTGACGACTCGCTGGGACCCGAGGCCGATCCGGATGAGCCGGTCACCCCAGGTGGGGCATGACCTCGGCGCCGAACAGCTCGATGGTGTCGGTCACCAGACCGGGCGCCATGCCGCCGAGGTCGAACATGAACAGGTGACGGTCCAGTTGGAGCGTCTCCCGCAACGTGGCGATCCGATCCGTCACCTCGCTCGGTGTACCGCAGATCCCCGGTCCGGCCAGCAGCTTCTCGAAGTCGAAGGACGGCCAGAACCCGTCGGCGAGCAGCGTCCCGACGAAGTCCCAGTACGTCCGGTAGTAGATCTCCCAGTCCTGGGGGGCGTGCGCTGACACGTGGGTGTGGGAGCAGGCGCCCACAATGGCCCTGTCCTCCGGGTGGCCGAGCTCGGCCCACCGTTCCCGGTAGATGTCGACCAGGGGACTGAACATCTCCGGGGTGCCGAACACGGTCGGAAGCATCAGCCGCCCGCCGACCTCGGCGGCCAATCTGGCTGAATCCGGCGAGCCGGCGCCGATCCACAACGGCAGCTCGCCCTCGGGGCGGGGGCGGGTGGTGTGGCCGGTCAGCGGGGTGCGGAACGTCCCCTCCCAGAACACGTCCTCCTCCCGAAGCAGCCGGGACAGCAGGGTGACCGACTCGTCGTAGCGTTGCCTTGCGGTTTCGACGGGGTGGCCGAACCCGGCGTAGGTGTCGACGAACAGGTTGCCCCGACCGGCGACGATCTCGACCCGACCGCCGCTCAGCACATCGACGGTTGCGTAGTCCTCGGCAACCCGGACCGGATCCAGGTTTCCGGCAAGGGTCACCGCGGTGCTGAGCGTGAGGGTGGTGGTCCGTGCCCCGATCGCCGACAGGACGACCGGGGGAGCGGACACGATGTAGTTGGAGAAGTGGTGTTCGCCGATGTGCACCGCGGTGAAACCGAGCCGTTCGGCCTGGACCGCCTGGTCGACGATGTGGCGATGCCGCTCACCTTCGGTCTGACGGTGCCCGGACGTCGGGTCCGCCAGGAGATCCCCCAGCGTCATGAGACCAACCTCGAGTGGGGCGGAGACCATGGAACGATTGTCGGCCAGGTCGGCGCCGTCTGTCACGCCGGCTCGCCCGTCCGTTCGACGCAGTGGACCCAGATCGGCTCGCGGAGACCCTTGACCCGGATCGGACCGACCGCACAGACGGGCGGGGGTGGGCCGTCATCGATCGCGTCGATGGCGGCCTCCGAGACCAGCAGTTCCCCCGGACCGGCGAGGTCGGACAGCCGAGCTGCGATGTTGACGGTCTGACCCACCACATCGTCACCACGGGGTAGTACGGTCCCGAAGTGCAGGCCCATGCGCACGGGCAGCGGGAACGCACCGCCGTCCCGAGCCTCGTCTATGGCGTCAAGCAGGGCGGACGCACCGGCGACGGCGTCCGCCGGTTCGGCGAACCACAGCATCAGCCCATCACCCAATTCCTTGACGATGCGGGCGCCGCGGTGAGCATCAACCACCGTGGTCGCCATCGCGGTCTGGGCATCGAGGACGTCGAGCGCCGCCCGGTCGCCAACCGATTCGTTGTACTCGGTGAACCCCACAAGGTCGGTGAACAGGACCGCCCCGGCACGGAGGTCATCCGTGGTGGTCATCGGGCGTCGACGGCGACCTTGCCCGTCACCGACCGGGCGACAACGGTGCAGTCGTACCCCTCCGGCGTGTCGATGGGCGGTTCGGTCGGCCCGGGAAGGTACGGTCTGCTGCCGGGGGGCAGCGAAACCTCGATGCGGCCGTTGACCGTCTCGGCCGCCACGTCGTTGGCCGAATCGAGGGTGACCACGATCCGTCCGGTCACACAGTGGGCGGTGACAGAACCCCTGCCCGCCTGCAGCTCGATCCGGCCGGCGTCCGTCGACAGCTCGGCCGGTCCGCCGCAGCCGTTGACGACGACCCGTCCGCCCTGGGTCCTGATCCGGCACCGCCCGCCGATGTCGGTGGCCTCGACCCGGGAGGACACCGCCCGAACGTCGACCCCTGCGGCTCCGGAGATGTCAACCCGGCCGGATTCGGTGGTGACCGCCACCTCACCGACGGGACCGGTGACCCGGATTCGGCCGGACGTTGTCCCGATGACCACGTCGATGAACCGGGGAACCGCAACCGTCATGCCGCCCTCGACCTCATCGATGGTGACCACCGACCCGGCGACCGACATCGTGGCGGTGCCCTCGATGGCGAAGTCGTTGCGGTCCTCTGCGACGACGTTGATCCGGTTGCCGTCCGCTGCGATTCGGACCGCGTCTGGACGCATGTCGTCTTCCGGTTGAACCACGGGACCGACGATAAGTGGACCCCGAACCGGACGCAAGCAACCGTCGAGTGGGGGTCGAGCCGACCGTCGACCGCTGATCAGCTGGTGAACGGCCTGCGCCAGACCGGCGGGGATTCCGAGCCTTCGGTGACCCAGTGTTCGACCCCGGACCGGATCGTGCCGTCCTGTACGTCGTAGAAGCCGGCACACCAGAATGTGACATCGCCGTGGATGACCCGGACCTGGGCGGCCACCCGGGGGCCGGCGGCGAGAACTTCGACAACCTCGATCGACCAGCCCTCGGGATAGGCCCGGTTCATCGCCAGGAAGTTGCCACCGTCGAACCGTTCCCCGGTTTCGGTGAATTCGATGTGGAGGTCCGGGGCGAGAAGTGTCCCTGCGCCGTCCCAGTCACGGGCCTCCATCCGCTTGAAGAACGTTCGAACGACGGAGCCGGTCTCACTCATCCGGTCGACGATATCCGGCCACGCGGTCCGGACAGGCCCGGGTGCCACCAATGCCGCGTCCTGGCGCAGCGGCCCGTTGGGCGACCGTCTGCTTAGGCCAGGACCTGCTTCGAGATGATGGTTTTCATGATCTCCGAGGTGCCGCCGTAGATGGTGGAGACCCGTGCATCGGCGTAGGCCGGTCCGATCCGGTACTCGGTGGTGAAGCCGTAGCCGCCGAACAGCTGCAGACATCGGTCGAGGACCCGGTTCTGCAGTTCGGTTCCCCACAGCTTGGCCATCGCCGCCCGATCGGGGGTGAGGGTCCCCTCGTTCAGTTCGAGGACGCACTGGTCCATGAACGGCTGGGTCACCTCGATCTCGGTCGCCACCTCGGCCAGGGTGAACTTGGTGTTCTGGAACTTGGCGATCGGTTGGCCGAACGCCGTCCGCTCCTTGACGTAGTCAACGGTCCAGTCCAGCCCGGTTCTGGCCGCGGCCAGGCCGGTGATACCGATCGACAGGCGTTCCTGGGCAAGGTTGAAGGACAGATACTCAAACCCTCGCCCCTCCTCGCCGAGAAGGTTGGTGACGGGGACCCGGACGTCGGTGAAAAACAGCTCGGCGGTGTCGCCGGACTTCTGGCCGATCTTGTCCAGGTTCCGGCCTCGCTCGAAGCCCTCCATGCCCCGCTCGACGACGATCAGCGACATCCCGTCGTGGCCGCCCTCGGGTTTTGTCTTTGCGACCACGATCACCAGGTCGCTGTTGATGCCGTTGGTGATGAACGTCTTCGACCCGTTGATGATGTACTCGTCCCCGTCTCGAACCGCGGTGGTGGCGATGGACGCAAGGTCGGATCCGGTGCCCGGCTCGGTCATGGCGATCGCGGTGATCAGTTCACCGGACGCGATACCGGGCAGCCACCGCTCCGCCTGCTCCTCGGTGCAGTACTCGATGAAATACGGCGAGGTGATGTCGTTGTGCAGGCTGATGCCAAGACCGGCCCCACCGGTCCCGCCTCTGGCCAACTCCTCGTTCATGACGGTGTTGAAGCGGAAGTCGCTCGAACCGCCGCCGCCGTACTGCTCGGGGACGGCCACTCCCAGGAAGCCGTGTTTCCCGGCTTCCACGTAGACCTCACGGTCCATGATTCCCGCCTGCTCGAATTCCTCATGGCGGGACACCATCTCGGATTCGACAAAGGCCCGGAAGCTCTCCCGGAACAGCTCATGGGTTTCGTCATACATGGCGCGCATGGTTGGTCCTTCGGTCTCGGGCCGCAAAAGAGGAGCTTAGGAGATTGTCCGCCGGGATCGTCGATCGGGTCAAAGCCGGGACGGTCCGATCAGCTCCCACGGGCAACGGCCGCCGCGCCGGCCCCGGCCCGTCGACCGAAGACCGCACCGGAGGTGAGGCCGGACCCGCCCGGGTAGCCGGCGAAGAACACCCCGCCGACCAGCTCTCCACAGGCGTGGAGGCCGACGACCGGTGATCCGTCACCCCGCAGGACCGTTCCCCGGTCATCGACGTGGAGACCGCCGTAGGTGAAGGTGATACCGCCCGTGACCGGAAACGCCCGGAACGGCGGTGTGTCAATGGTCTGCGCCCAGTTCGACTTCCGCGGGTCGATCCCGACCGCGGCCTTGCCGTCCTTGATCGTCGGATCAAACGAGGTGCCGGTGTCGACCGCCGAGTTGTAGGCGTCGATGGTCGCCGCCGCCGTCTCCCGATCGATGTCGTCCATCCGTTCGAGTAACCCGGCGATCGTGTCGGCCTCGACGAACGAGGCGTCGTGGAACCGGTATTCGCCGTACAGAAGCTGGTCGACCTTGGCATCGAAGACCTGCCAGGCGAACTGACCCGGCTGCTGCAGGACCGCGGCCCCGAATTGGGCGTAGGTGTAGTTGCGGAAGTCCCGCCCCTCGTCGACGAACCGGTGCCCGTCCCGATTGAGCATGACACCGAGGAAGTAGCAGATCTTGCGATAGTTCTTCCGTTCGAAGTGGGGGATGTCCAGGTTGCCGTAGTCCGGCATGTGGCGATCCATCGGGGTTGCGTGGCACCCCTGGAAGAACCCGTACCGCTCCGCACCGGCGGCGAACGCCAGCTCCAGTCCCTTACCGGTGTTGTGCGGTGTACCCCGCACCTTGGCCGCCGCCCATTCCGGCCCCAGCTCCCGGACCCGCTGCTCCCGGCTTGCTTCGAAGCCGCCGCAGGCCAGGACGACCGCACCGGCCATGATCAGTTCCGGCCCGCTCGGACCGGTGACCTCGATCCCGGCCACCCGGTCGTCGTCGGTGAGCAGCCCGGTCAGTTCGGTGCGATACCTGATCGTGGCGCCGGCATCGATGACCGCTCGGAGCTCGCTGTCGACCAGGCCGGCTCCCTCGCCGGCGGCGGCCAGGGTGAGTCCACCCCAGAAGACCCGCCGACCGTCCTTCTCGAACGACTGCCGGTCGTAAATCGGGTCGAAGGTGACCCCGTTCCGCGAGAGCCACTGCATCGTCGGTAGCGACTGGTCGACCAGTGTCCGCTGCTCCGGAGAGAGTGGTCGACCGTCGTTGAACCCGGCGAGGTCCTCGGCGAACCGCTCGACCGGGTAGCTGCCGAAGTCGGTCGTGGCCAGCCGCTTGTCGTCCGGATCGGTCAGCAGCGGCAGCAAATCCTCCCGATCGTTGTAGGCGAACCGCATCGCTCCGGCGGTGTACCGGCTGTTGCCGCCCGCCATGTCCCGGTCCGCCTTTTCGACAATCAGAACCTGAGCGCCCGCCTCACGTGCGGCGATTGCCGCACACAGGGCTGCACTGCCGGAACCGACGATGACAACATCCGCTGTGGTGACCTGCAACCTCTGCTACCTCCCTGCGGTTCGCGTCCGGTCAGCCGATCGGGTCGCCCACGTTGACCAGGACCGACATGGTCTCCAGGTCCTCGACCGTCACCGGCGCCGCATACACCGTGCCGTCGGTCGGGTCGGTGAGCAGGCATTCCAGGATCCCGCCGTTCTCTATGATCACGCTGCCGTCGGCGCACTCGAAATGCTCCGGCAGGATGGCGACCGAGGTCTGCTCGGCGATCAGCGAGGCGGAGAACGCCTCGACCTGTTCGACCTGTTCCGCAAGCAGCAGGTTCGTGCTCGACAGGTTGACCCCGTCCTCGTCGGCGTCAACCGTCCCGACGAACCGGATCGGTTGCAGGCCGCCGGCCGTTCCGGTGCAGTCAAAGGTGTCTCCGGCCTCCAGGTCGGTACCGACGCAGTTGGCGGTCAGCGGGCCGAGGCCGATCTGATCCGCCAGGTCGCCTTCGATCAGTTCCTCGCCTGCGTCGAGGTAGCGCTCGTCCGGGGAGGTGCCGAAACTGATCGACCCGCTGCAGCCGGAGAGCATAAGCGTCGCGGCCACGGCGACAAACATGGCGATACGCCCACCGGCCATCACCGGGCTCGTCGGCCGGTTGACCGTAGGGCCGCACCGAACGTCGGTGTTGTCCCGGCTCGTCGGTGGCTCGGCCTGCGCCTCGCGGCCGACGTCACTGCTCCTCATCGCTGTTGCCCTCCTGATCTGATGTTGCCGCATCGGTCCGGAGCGCAGCGTCCACCGCCGCAATCGCATGCAACGCCGCGGTTGGAAAGTACGGCATGTCGACGTCCTGGTCGGAGATCAGCAACTCGATCTCGGTGCAGCCGGCGATGATGCCGGTCGCTCCTCGTGCCGCCAAACGCTCGACCACTTCCAGGTAGATGGCTTTTGATGCTGGGGAGACTACCCCCTGCACCAGCTCTTCAAAAATGATGTCGTGGACAGCGGTCCGGTCCGGTTCGTCCGGCACCAGCACCGTCAGGCCGTTGTCGGTCAACCGGTCACGGTAGAAGTTCTGCTCCATCGTGTACCGGGTGCCGAGCAGCCCAACGGTGGTCACCCCGGCGGCGTTCACCGCGTCGGCGGTCGTGTCGCCGAGGTGGATGAAGTCCGCAGTGGTAAGAGCCTTCTCGATGTGGTCCGCCACCTTGTGCATCGTGTTGGTGCACAGCACGATCACGTCGGCTCCCGCCGCCTCGAGCTTCCCGGCATCTTCAGCCAGCAGCGCGCCCATGGCCTCCCACTCGCCGGCCATCTGCTGCCGCTCGATCTCGTGGAAGTTGTAGGACCGGATCAGCAGATCGGCGGCGTTCGCACCGCCGAGCCGATCGCGGACCTCGGTGTTTATGATCCGCTCGTATTCGATGGATGATTCCCAGCTCATGCCGCCGAGGAGCCCGATGGTTCGCATGCTGTTCTCGATTCTCGTGGATCGTGGTGGTGTATTCGGGTCGGCCGGCCGCCGGTGCAGGCCGGCTGTGTTCAGGGCCGGAGCTCTCGACCGGCGAGGAACGCTGCTCGTTCCTCCTCGCAGGCGTCGTGGACAAAACAACCGTTGTCGTGATCGTTCGTGAGACCTTCGGACTGCATGAAGGCATAGGCGGTAGTCGGGCCGAAGAATCGCCAGCCCCGGGTCTTCAGCTCTTTGGCCAGTGCGGTCGACCGGTTGGTGATGGCGGCGACGGCCGGCCCGTCGGGAGTCTCTTCCCGCTCCGGTTCGAGCAGCGCCCAACCCCAGACCCAGTCGACAAGCGAGCCCTCGGTCTCGACCAGTTCGATCGCCCGCTGAGCGTTGTTGATCGTTGCTTCGATTTTGCCCCGGTGGCGGATGATGCCCGGGTTGTCCAGCAGCTGCGCGACGTCGTTCTCGCCGAACGTTGCCACCTTCTCGAAGTCGAAACCGGCAAAGACCCGGCGGAACTCATCACGCTTGCGCAGGATGGTGAGCCAGCTGAGTCCGGACTGGAATCCTTCCAGACAGATCTTCTCGAACAGTCGGTGGGAGTCGGTGGTCGGCCGACCCCACTCGTTGTCGTGGTAGTGGAGCAGGTCGTCATTGTCCGACGGCCAGGCGCAGCGAGTCATCATCTGCAAAACGTTACCGGTCGCGCAGCCGGTACTCCGTCGTACGACAGGTACTCAGTGGTACGGCAGGTACATGGCCTGCTCGAAGGAGGTGAGCTCGTCGGAGTCGATCGACGCACCGGTTTCGTCGAACCGCTCGACCTCCCGTCGTTTGTTGGCCATGAAGTTTGCGGTGATGTGGTCGCCGACGGCCTCCCGCAGCGGCTGGTCGGCCTCCAGGTGGTCCAGCGCTTCACCGAGCGAGGTTGCGCTCCGAGCCGCGTCACCACCGTCCTCAAAGCCGTCGCCCTCGTACCGGGCCGGTGGCTCGCTGCCGTCGGCCACCCCGAGGCGGGCGGCGGCCAACACCGCGGCGACCCCCAGGTGCAGGTTCATCGACCCGTCACCGATTCGGTTCTCGATCCGCATCGCCGAACCACCCTCTGCCGGCAGCCGGTTGGCCACGTTCCGATGATCGACGCCCCAGTTCGCCCAGCACCCGGCCAACGATCCCGGTTGCAGCCGCCGATAGGCGTTGACCGTCGGTGCGAGCAGGGCGGTGAGGCCGAGGTGGTGATCGATGAGCCCACCGAGGCACTGCCGGCCGAGGGCGCTGATGCCCTGCGGATCGTGCCCGTCTGCGAACACCGGTCTGCCGTCCTGGTCCAAGAGGCTGAAGTTCACGTGGACTCCTGACCCGGAGACGGCGGGGAACGGTTTGCCGAGGAAGGTGAAGTCAAGACCCATGCCGATGGCGATCTCCCGGGCCATGACCCGGAACAGGAATGCGTCGTCCACGGCGGTAAGGGCGTCGTCGTACTCCAGCGTGAACTCGAACTGCGACTCATCGAACTCGACGTTGACCGATTCCAACCGGAAGCCGCTGTTGTCCGCCATCACCATCACCCGGTCGACGAAGCCGGACGGGTCGCCGAGGCTGCCGGTGCCGTACACCATCGACCGTGGGTTCCGATATCGCTCCCAGCCGCCCGGAGACTCGGTCGAGGGCTGCATGAGGTACCCCTCGAGCTCGATACCCACCTTCACCTGATAGCCGTCGGCCTCCCAGTCGGCGACGATGCGTTGGAGGCCGACCCGTGGTGAGGTCTGACACGGCCCCTCGTCGATGGACAGCCCTGCGACGGCCACCCCGGTCCGTTCGTCCTCCCACGACGGCCGAAGGGTCTGTTGCTCCGGCACACCGTGCATATCCCGAAGTCCGCCGAGGAGGTACCCACCGGGAGCATCGATCAGATCGCGGTCGTAGGAGCCGGCGAAGGACGTTACACAGAAACCGGAGCCCCGTTGGGCCAGCCGTCCCGGGACGTACTTGCCCCTGGCGAGGCCGAGGTGATCCGGCCAGAGCATGCGAACCCTGGCGAAGTCGGTGAAGTTGTTGCTCATCATTTGCTCTCTGTCACAGTCTGAGGGGTTGGCATCAACGGGCCCGCCGGTCGTTCGCCGGCGGAGGTAACAGGCGGAAGGTTCGGTGGCCGGAGGCTACCCGCCAGGCGTGATGTTCTCCGGGTAGAGGCCGGCCTGACCGAGGCGCTCCAGGCACACCTCGACGCTCCACGGCAGCATCGTGGCGCCACATCGGGCGTCCCGGTACGCCCGCTCGATATAGCTCGGCCGCAGCATCGAACGGCCGCCACAGATCCGGATGGCCGTCGATGCCATCTCCGGCGCCCCCTCCATGGTGGTGACCATGGAGGACCACGCCCGCCGCAGCTGGTCGTCGGAGGGGTCGATCGTGGTGTCGGCCAGCGCCCGGTAGCAGAGGGCCTGGGCCTGCTCGTACCGGATGTTCATCTCGGCCCAGCCCTGCTGCTTGATGACGTGATCCCGGCGGCCGCCGGTCTGCAGATAGTGCTCGGTGAAGTCCAGGATCCCCCGCATGAGGCCGAGGTAGGAGAAGGAAAGCGTCATGTAGAAGTACGGCCACCGGTTGGCGGCCTGGTCGAACGCACCGGGCGGCAGCCACTCGTTCTCGGCCGGGACGAACGCGTTCTCCATGACCAGATTCCGTGAGTCGGTTCCCCGCATGCCGAGCGGATCCCATTCGCCGACGATGTTGACCCCGTCCGCCTCGTGCGGCACACCGAGAAGCCGCAGCTGATCGTCGCCGTCGACCAGGCAGAGCACATTGTGGTACGTGGACGCTCCGGCAAGGGAGGCGAAGATCTTCCGGCCGGTTACCAGGTAGCCGCCGTCGACCGGAACCGCCTTCGTCGAGTAGCCGGCCGTTGCCCCGGCGGCCACCCCTTCGGAGAACGGTTGGCTGTGGACATGCCGGTCCCCGATGATGCCCCGCCACAGCTCGGCCCGCCTGGTTTCGAGCAGTGACCGGTCCCCGTCGTCCAGGGTGAGCGAGTCCGCGATCTCGCCGACCAGCAACGTTGTTGCGACGTGCATGTTGAACGTCAGGCCGGTGGTTGCGCAGTGCCGGCCCAGCTCCTCCGACGCGAGGGCGTAGGCCACGAAGTCGCCGCCAAGACCCCCGGCCTCCGTGGGGATGGCGATGCCGAGCAGGCCCGCCGCCTTGAGGTCCTCCCAGTTCTCGAACGGGAACGCCGCCTGCCGGTCGATCGCGTCCGCCCGCTTGGCGAACAGCGGTCCGAGCTCGGCCATCCTGTCGACGATCGCCTGCCGCTCCGGGGTGTGCAGGTGGCTGGTCATCGGTCTCCGCTCACTGGCTCGTCTCCTGCTGCTGGGGTTTGTGGTGCCGGGCGAGGAAGTCCGCCACCAGCCGGTTGAAGGTCTCCGGTGCTTCACTCGGTGTGAGGTGGCCGACGCCGGGAATGACGCGGAGTTCACTGTCGGGGAGGCCGTCGGCCAGCACCTTGGCGTACGCCGGGGGAGTCTCCTCGTCCAACTCGCCGACCACCACCAGCGCCGGGTTCTCGATCTCGACCAGGCGATCCCGGATGTCGTTTGTCGGAAGGCAGTTAACCGCAGCCGTGAACCCCTCCGTCGGGATCCTGGCGAATGCGGCCAACGTCTCCTCCCGCACCCGGCCGGTCAGCGGGGTTGCGGTGATGGCGTCGATCACCCGCGGGCCGAGATCTCCCGGCGTTGCCCCGGACCGGATCGGTTCAAGCCGGGCCGCTGTCCATTCCTCGACGGTTGTGCCGTTCATGCCGAACGCCGGGCTGGTGTCGGCCAGAACCAGGCATCCCACCCGGTCCGCGTGGCCGATCGCGGTGTGGAGGGCGTGCATCCCACCGAACGACAGACCGACGAGGTCCGCCCGCTCGATCGCCAGCTCGTCGAGGAGGTCGACCAGTCGGGCTGCGATGGCGGTGTAGGTCAGCGGTGAGATCGCCGGTGACGCCCCGTAGCCGGGCATGTCCCAGGCGATGCAGCGATAGCGGTCCGAGAGGGCACGGAGTTGCGGTCCCCAGGCCTCCCGGCTGCCGCCCAGCCCGTGGAGGAACACCACCGGCGGGCCGGTTCCCGCCTCCCGCCACGCGACGGATCGGCCGGTTCGGTCCGTCACCACCGCAGTGCCCCGTGGTTCACCATCGGCTCGATTGTACGGCAACGAACGATCGGTGGACGAAGTGGTGCGGCGTGGGACATCGACCGCCGCGCCATGTGAAAAAACTCGGCAGGCGTGCTGGACTGGTGGGAGCGATCGAACGAGGAAGGACCCTCCCATGCCGTCACTGCACCCTCGAGGCATCAATCACCTCGCCCTGTCCACCACCGACATGAAGCGCCAGCTGTCGTTCTGGTGTGATGCGCTCGGCCTGCCCCTGAAGGCGCTCTACTGGATGCACGGTGTCGAGGGGGCGTATCACGGATTCGTCGAGTTGGCCCCGGACAGCTACATCGCGTTCGTCCAGCACCCGGACAACGGCAAGGAGGTGGAGTTCGGGGTCAGCCACGCGGACGGCTCCGGCGGCGCGGTCAGGGGCGGAGCGATGCAGCACATCGCCCTCCATGTGGACACACTCGAAGAGGTCCTCGAGATGCGGGACCGGCTGCGGTCGAAGGGGGTTCAGGTGATGGGCCCGATCGACCACGGGTTCATCCAATCGATGTACTTCGAGGGGCCGGAGGGGCTGAACCTGGAGGTCTGCACCGGCGCCGACATCGACGAGCGGGCATGGATCGATCCCGAGGTCACCGGGTTGTGCGGAATCACCGACGCCGAACTCGAGGCGATGAAAGAGCCGGTGCCCTACCAGCGGCCGACGGACCCCGTCCCGCAGCCCCCGGAACCGCACCCCGAGAATGTGCGGGCGGAGCGGAACCCGGAGATCCAGGCCAAGGTGGCGGCCATTCCGGATCAGGTGGTGTGGGATCGCTTCA
>JBCCGJ010000026.1:0-31617 GCA_039029335.1 Actinomycetota bacterium
ACCGATAGTCCCGACGGCAGGAAAACCGGCACCGGCAACAGGTGGTGCCGGGACGCCCCGGCCCATCGAACCGGATTCGTTCGAACAGGCCGCGGGTCACGTCTCCCAGTTCGATCCCGATTTCGGTCCGGGTGACCAGATGGGGTTCGGCTTCACGTGGATCACGCTGGAGCGCCAGGAACAAACGCCACAACCACCACGATCACCGTCGCCGGCGTCTCGCCCCCGCCTCGGTTGGTCGCTCGTGGTTGCAACGATCGCCAACCTGATTCTGGGCGCAACCGCAATCATCACGGACGCAACGCTGGTCGGTGTGGTTGCGTGCAGCGCATTGAGCATCGCCACCTGTCTGCTGGTGCTGGCGGAGATGGCAAGCCGATACGGCGTAGATCCGGCTCGCCGGCGCGACCCCTGGCTTGACGGGACGTGGCAGGAAGACCCGTGGTTCGACGATCGGTGATCCGGTGATGATCGATCCGGTGATGGCCGATCCGGCGGCTTGTCAGGTCTTGGCCAGGATCTGCAGGCAGGACACCGGATCGACTCTGGCCAGCTGTACCGCGCCGAAGTCGCAGATGTCCACGGTCACCGAGACCAGGTACGGTTCAACCGCCTGTCCGGTCGCCCGGTCGTAGGTGCTGGTCCGCCCGTCGAACGTGATGGTCCGAACCAGGTTGAACTCGTCGGAGCCGAACAGTTCCCGCAGCGCCCGAAGTGTCACCTGAGCGACGATCGACTTGTAGAGCTCCGCCCGAGCCTCGTCGGTCAGCGGTTTCGGGGTGATCCGATCTCGTTCCTTGTCATAGGTGTAGCGGTCGATCCGTGGCACCACCGCGTCGGTCGGCAAGAGGTACTGCACGTCAAGATGGGTTCTGGTCGGTTCGTACGATGCGGTTACCCGACGGGGGAAACCCTCCGGCCAGGCCAGCGTTTCCAGGACGGTCTCGAAGTACTCGCCGACCGTGTCCCGGTCACCGGCTTCAAGCTTCTGGCGGAACTCCTGGAGTTGCCGGTTGTCCGCCGCCACCCGAGCGGCCTCCGCCGCAACCTCCGCTTCGATCACCGCCTCGGCCTCGGCCAGCCGGCGGCGACGGTCGTCCTCGGCCACGTTCCATTCCCGCAGCGCCCGTTCCAGCCTGGCGTAGGCCGCCTCATTTCGCCGCCGCTGAATCTGGCTGAGGATCGGCAACCGACCAAGGCCAAGCGGCAACCGACCGGGGTCGAAGTCCGCCCATTCCGGTCCCGGTATACGGTCGGTCAGCCACGGCGGCGGGATGTGGTCGACCTCGACGGTGCCCCAGAGCCCGCCGATCCCGATTCCCGGCCGGGTCTCCAGCGAATCGACCAACAGGTTGGTGAGCTGGCCCCGGGTTCCGCTGAGCTGGGCGTTCATCGCGCTGACTTCGGCAAGGCGGGCGTTCTCGTACTGTTTCTTGTACGGCTGGACCGTCAGGTTCTTCGAGCTGCGGGCCGCCGCTTTTGCCTTGACCAGATAGGCCGCCGCCCGCTCTCGTTTGATGGCCCACGGGTTGGAATGGTGGGCGGCCCAGTACTTCCTCTTGAACTCACGCTCGGCGATGTTCGCGACTGGCATACCTTCCGAACCTCACAGACGTCCGGCTAACGGGTGGTGATCAATTCTCCATCTGGAAACAACGATCGATCAAAAGCTAACTGCTTGGTGAACGAATGGCCATCAATTGGCCGCCAATCAGTCCGTGCCGGGTATTGCACCGACTTTTTTGGCCTGTAAGTATCTTTTTGCGGCGGCGATACGACTTCACGTCTGTGACCGGAAGGTCGAGCGGCCCTGGCGGGATGCACGACGGAGACGGCTACGTCGAGCGCGCGAACAGACGAGGCAGGGATCCGGCGACGGTGACAAGCATTCTGAGCAACGATGGTGGGGATACCGACGTCGAGTTCGGCGCGGTTCTCGACCGGGCCGCCGGCGACGATCGCGCCGCCATTGACGAACTGGTCTCCGAGTTCGAACCGGGCATGCTGCACTTCGCCAGAAGCCGCGGCGCAACCGACCCGGAGGGGATGGTCAACGGTGCGCTGTCCGATGCGCTGACCAACCTGCCGACGTTCCGCGGCCGGGACCGCCGGGCGTTTCGGGCCTACCTCTACCAGATTCTGCGGCGGCGGGTCGCCGACCAGTACCGCAAGGCCTACAACCAGCCGAAGACCGTGTCCGGACTGGACGATGACCTGGTCTCCGGGCTGGTCGACCACGATGCGTCGGCGTTCGACGAACGCCTGGCTGACCGGGAACTGGTCGAGGAGATCCTTGAACAGCTGACGGACGAGCAGCGGGAAGTGCTGGAGATGCGGGTCCTGACCGGCCTCAGCATCAGAGAGACCGCAACGCGGACCGGCCGCACCGAGGGGGCGGTCAAGTCGATGCAGCGCCGGGCCCTGGTGTCCCTACGGTCGCTGGCCATCGCCATCGCGGTGATCGCCCTTGGATACTTCGGCATTCGGGCGTTGATCAGCGCCGGTGGGGACGTTGTCCTTGTCGACAACACACCGGCCGGAACCGGCGCTGCGGAAGAGGAGCAGAGCAGCCGACCGGTTCTGGAGGCTGAGGTGCCGGAGCCGACAAGCACTCTGGACGGCCCCAGCACCGATGATGCCGACTCCGGCGCGGACACGGACTCAAGAGCAGAAACCGAAACCAGTACTGAAGATCGTGCGTCTGTCGACTCCGACGGCGCACCGGCCGGCGGGGATGGCGCAGGCGGGGATGGCGCCGTCCCTGGCGGGCCACCGGAATCGGGCGGGTCGGAACAGAGCGGGCAGAATGGCGGGACCGCTCCCGACCCGACCGATTCCGGACCGGCTGAGGGTTCGGCCGCAAACGGAACCGCGGAGCAAATTGATCCGGCCTTCCCGGTCGCCCAGTTCCAACCCGTGCCTGCTGCGCCGTGCTCGATCGTCACCGACGGCACACCGGAACCCGGCGAGGTGGCGTTTGTGACCTACCACTTCAACGGCCCGTACGACATCTTCAAAGGCACCTCGATCGACATCATCGGTCCGTCCTCGGAGTCCGCCCTCCTGCCGGGGAAGGCCTCACCGGATCGCGTGTGGGACGGCAGACGGTTCCCCTTTGTCATCGGCGGCAACATGTTCCCCGACGGAGCGTTCACCGTCCGCAGCTTCCTGGCCGACCGTGGTCTGAAGGTGACCTGCCCGCTGGACGACAGCGAAGTCACCACGGCGCCGTGCACGGTCACCACCGACGGCCCGCCGGAGCGAGGGGACACGGCAACCGTTCTCTACCGAACCCCCGGGCAGTTCTGGACCCTGGACGGCCAGGCCACCTACATCATCGGCAGCGGTGACGAGTCCGCTATGAAAAGCGGTGGTGATGCGACGTTCCGGGCGAAGGTGGAGCGAAACTTCGTCATTGACGGATCGATGTTCCGCGACGGCGAATTCGAGGTCAGGACCGCATTCGGTGCCGGTGCCGGTGCCGGTGCCGGTGCCGGTTACGCCCTGTGTGAAGTCACCTAGGTTTTTCCTCGCTGCCCGTATCCCGATCCGATCAACGCACGACTCAACCCCGGAGTCGTAGGCGGCGGAACCGATAGCGCGACTCCACCGGCCGGGCGCGGTTGTTCGTGCCCGGCCGGCCTGCTTTGTCGATCTCTAAAACTCGGGGAGTCCAGGTGTTACAGGGAAGTGCCCTCAAGGAGCACACGTTGAACAGGCTCGGCTACGGCATGAGTTCGTGGCACGCCGGCCGCTACGACCAGCTGGGATTCGACGGCTACGTCGACGAGCAGCTCGGTGGTTCGCTGCCGGCGGTGACCAGAAACGCCGCATCACTCGACGCCAAGATGAACCGGGCGGTCCTGGAGCGGCGCCAGCTCGAGGTGATGCTGCTGGACTTCTGGTTCAACCACTTCAACGTGGACGGCAGCGGTGGCTTCGGTCGCCGGACCGTGGACGCCCACCAGGCGGCGATCCGACCGCACCTGCTCGGCCGGTTCGGCGAGATGTTGGTGGCCACAGCCCAGTCGCCGGCGATGCTCGATTACCTCGACAACCGGATCAACTACGCCGAGGAGGTCCGGAACGGCCAGGCGTTCGGCTTGAACGAGAACTACGCGAGAGAGCTGATGGAGCTCCACACGATGGGGGTCGACAGCGGCTACGCCGAAGAGGACATCATCGAGGTGGCCAGAATTCTCACCGGCTGGTCCATCACCAATCAGGCCTACGCCTACAAGCGGTTCCGGCACGACGACGGGCAGAAGGTGGTGATGGGGGCCACGTTCCCGGCCGGGAGGCAGGAAGAGGAAGGGCTGGAGCTGCTGGCCATGCTGGTGGCGAAGCCGGAAACAGCGGCGTTCCTCAGCCGCAAGCTGTCCAGGCGGCTGGTGTCGGAAAACCCGCCCAGCTCGGCGGTGAACGCCGGATCCGCAGCGTTCGAACAAACCGACGGTGACCTGGCTGCAACGGTGCGGGCCATCGTGGCGTCTGACGGGTTCCGGGCCGATCCGACATTCCGAAGCAAGGTCAAGCCACCCCACCGCTATCTGGCCAGTGCGCTGTTGGCCATGGGGGTGACCGACGCCGGCCAGTACGCCGGGGTTCGGGGCACTGTCTTCGACGGCGTCGGTCTCCTGGGGGAGACCCCCTACGGTGTTGGCCCGCCGACCGGGTACCCCGAGGCGTCCGGGTACTGGGTGTCCGGCTCGGCGATGCTCGGCCGCTTCCGGTTGGCCGGCGTGATCGCCAACCACGCGAACCTCCGCAACCGGCTGGCCGCGGTCTCCGGTGCAACCGGCTCGTCGGCCGCGGCGACGGTGGACGCGGTTGCCACCTACATGCTGCCCGGCGGGATCTCCGCCGAAACCCGGGACGCCGCCGTTCGGTTTGTCACCGACCAGGCCTCCAACGATGCCCAGCGGCTCAGCCGAGCCGCCCATGTTCTGCTTTCCAGCCCCGAGTTCGTGAGGTACTAGCCGTGACAAAACAACCAGTAGAGCTCACTGCAGCACCGACGTTCTCCCGCCGCCGGATTCTCGCCGGGCTGGCCGGTGCCGGGGTGGTCACCATCGTCGGCAGCTCACCGGTCGGTAGCGCCATGCGGGCCCTCGCCATGCCGGGCGGCGGCCCCGGTCCCGTCCTGGTCAACGTCTTCCTTCGGGGTGGCGCGGACGGTCTGAACATCGTCGTTCCCTACGGGGATGCCGACTACTACGGATTGCGCAGCACCATCGCCCAGCAGCGGAGCACCCTGACCAACCTTGACGGCTTCTTCGGCCTCCATCGGGCGTTCGCCCCGCTGCAACCGCTGTACCGGGAGGGCGAGCTTGCGTTCATCCAGGCCGTTGGCAGTAACGATCCCACTCGATCCCACTTTTCCGCCATGGACAACATGGACTTTGCATTCGGCAGCACGGGCTGGATGCAACGAGCGCTGGCGATGGAGGCCGACCTCGACCCGGTTGCCGGGTTGACCATCGGCGACCGCGGCGCCCCGGCCCTTCGAGGACCGTTCGGGGGCGTGGCGATCCAGCGGCTCGCCACGTTCCGCCAGGCCAACGCCGCGCTGGCCTTCATGCGCCCGACGTTGGAGTCGATGTACGACGCCACACCCGATCGACTCCTCGGCGCCGCCACCGGGCGGGCCTATGCCTCGATCGACCGGCTGGAGGGCGTCACCGTCAACCCGAGCGTCGAGTATCCCCGGGGCAGGTTGGCCCAGGACTTCCGTGAGGCTGCGGCGCTGATCAAGGCGGATGTCGGTGTGCGGATGGTGGCCATCAACTTCGGCGGCTGGGATCATCACAGCGACGAGGTCGATCGCCTGGCATCCAAGGGCGGGGAGTTCGCCGCCGCCCTTGCCGCGTTCAAGGCCGACCTTGGTTCGGAAAGCGAGCGGGTACTGACGCTGGTCATGTCCGAGTTCGGCCGGACCGCGAAGCAGAACGGGAGCGGCGGCACCGATCACGGTCACGGCAACATGATGATGGTGATGGGGGGCGGGCTCGCCTCGGCGGGTGGTGGCAAGGTCCACCTCCGCAACGATCGGTGGGTCGGCCTGGCCAGTGACGACCTGTACAAGAACCGTGACCTGGCGATCTCCACCGACTTCCGATCCGTCCTCGCCGAAGCCCTCGACAAGCACATGGGTATCGCGGACGACGGGCGCATCTTCCCGTCCTACACCCCGTCCTACCTGGGTCTGCTGGGCAACGGGGGGACGCCGGTATCGACGACCACAACAACGGTAGCGGGTACGACCACCACGATCGGCGGTACCACAACGATGGTCGTTCCGCCGACGACATCACCAACAACCACATCATCAACAACCACATCGACGACGGGGCCGACGACAACCCGGCCGACCACGACCGCGCCGACGACGGCACCACCAACGACGGTTGTCGGCGGGTTTGTCACCGGGCGGGTGAGCTACACCGACGGGGCACCCGCGGCCAACGTGCAGATCGACCTGTTCCGGTCGACCGACGGGGTCCGCGACGGTTACCTGCGGTCGGCGCTGACCGACTCGGCGGGCGAGTACGAACTGACCTCGCCGCCCGGTCCGCACATCCTTACCTTCATCGCCCCCCGAGGGGACGAGTTCGTCGAGGGTCGCCGGTACCACCAGCCGGCGGTCGCCGTTGAGGCCGGTGGGACCACCAGCGGCGTGAACGCGGTCCTGCTGGGGATCAACCTCCCCGGTAGCGGCAGCCTCGGCGGAACGATCACCGACACAACAGGGGCGCCGGTCGACGGTTTGGTGGTCGACCTGTTTGCGGCGATGGGGGACGGGTCTCGGGGCCGGTTCCTCCGGTTTACCAGGACCGGTGCGGAGGGTTCGTACCGGTTCGGTATCCCCGCCGGCTGCTACGTGCTGACGATGATCGCCCCGGAGGGCAGGTTGTTCACCAATGGTCGCCAGTGGCACCAGGTGGCAACCTGCATCGACGCAGGCGAGGCCGCGGTCGACCTCAACGCCCAACTCGAGGTCTAGCGGCCGGGATCCGACCCTGCGCGGCCGACCCCGCTCCCACCAGTGGACGGTCGCGCAGGGCCCGGGTCCAGAGGTTCAGTCCTTGGCTTCCGACCAGCGTTGGATGACACCGACATCGGCCAGGAAGCGGACGTCGGGGTTCGGTGACCAGTAGAACGCGGCTTCGGTGACCGCCTCGGCAACCTGATCGGCTGCGGCGGCGGCGTGCTCGGTCGGGGCGTGGACCAGCAGCTCGTCGTGCAGGCACAGCACGACCCTGCCGTCGAGCGGTGTTACCCGCCGTTTCACGATGATGGCCCAGACCTTGAAGAACTCGGCGGCGGCGCCCTGGATGAGCGCGTTCCTGGCGTACCGGCCGCGGGACTCCGCGGCGGCGATTGCACGGTCGATGTCGCCGTCCGGGCTCGACCCGCCACCCATCCGGACCCGGCGGCCGCCGATGGTGAAGATGTCCCGCCCCCGTTTGCCCTCCTCTGCCGCAGCTTCGAGGTGGGCCATGGCCACCGGATAGTTCTGTTGCAGGCCCCGGAGCGCACCGGCTGACTCTCCGGTCGTTGCGCCGTACATCGCGCCAAGCACCGCCACCTTCGCTATGTCCCGCTCAACGCCGAGCCGTTTGGCCACCGGCTGGTAGAGATCGTCGTCCGCGGTTGCAGCGATGAGCGCCTGGTCTCCCGAGACCGCGGCCAGGACCCGGGGTTCGATCTGCCCGAGGTCCGCCCGGACGAACGAGAAGCCGGACTCGGCGGCCACCGCCGGTCGCATCGGTGCCGGGAGGTTGTGCAGACCGGCGGATGCGGTCATCCGGCCCGCCGCACCGTCCGAACCGGTCCACTCGCCCCGCAGGCGGCCGCCCGACACATGCTCGTCGAGCCACCCGAACCCGTAGGTGGTGGCGATCCGCTCCGCCTTGCGCCATACCAGCAGGGCGTCGATGAGCGGGTCGGTGTCCCGCAGCTTCTCCAAGCGCCACGCTCTGGTGTCCGGCAGGTCGAGGCCGGTCCGGCCGAGCATCGCCTTGACGTCCCCGGGGTTCCGAAGGTTGACCGACTGCGGCGGGTCGAGGTGCTTGAGGACCTCGCCATCGCGGCGGCGCTGCTCGGCCTCCTCCTCGGCCAGGTTGGTCGGCCGGGGCCCGGCGGCCTCTGTGATGATCCGGATCGCCTCCGGTTCGTCGATCGGCAGACCGTGAAACGCCAGCTCCGCCGCGAGCAGTTCCGCAGCCGATTCGGCGTTGGCCGTTGAGACCGCCCGCCCGGGGTCCGGTCGATCGTCCAAGAGCTCCAGTTGTCGATCGGCCGAGACAAGCGCAAGCGACGCCCAATCGGCCAACCGATCGACGGAGCGACACCAGCCGCCGTCGATCCACTCCGGACGGAGGTGGCCGTCCGGCCTGACCGGGTGGTTCTGGTCGCCGCCGTCGTCACCGGTCTGGGAGAGCAGGTCGAGCTGGCCCATCTTGGGAATCGTCTCCGGGTCAAGGTCGTTGAGGAGGGCCCAGACCTCGGCGATGGAGGTCCGCCAGCCGCCTCGCAGCAGCCGGTTGACCGTCAGGACGTCCCAGCAGCGGGAGACCGAGACGCCGGCCTCGGCCAGCAGGTCTGCGGTCGATCGATCCCACCACACCCAGCGGGGCCGTCGGTCGCTGTCGAGTGCCACCAGCTCGGTCAGCACCGCAGCCGGGTCCTCGGCCTCCACCGTTGCCGTCCCGGCCGCCGTGGCAATCCCCATGCCGACGCCGGGATGAATCGCCAACGCGGCGAACCGGTTCTGTTCGATGGCCAGGTCGGCCGGCGTTGTGTTCACTGCTGCGGTCCCACGTGCACCAGCCTGCCACGACGAATCGCCGGTATCCCGGTCAGCAGTCCAGGCAGAACTCGTTCCCCTCCGGATCGGCCAGGGTCACCCAGCGATGGGGGCCCTGCTGGCCGCCGCCCACCTCAACGGCGCCCCGCTCGAGGAGCCGTTGGCGAATCGCCGCAACATCCTCGGTCGGGCCGGGGCGAAGGTCGAGGTGGATCCGGTTCTTCACCGTCTTGGCCTCCGGCACGTCCTGGAACAGGATGCGGGGCCGTCCGCTGGCGCCCGGTCCCGGTGGAGCAGCGGCGCCGTCCGCACCATCCGCCGGCGGTCCGATCGCCGCCGCCCCCGCCCACACCAGCGTGCCGCGGTGGGTGACCGTGTCGGCTTCGGTGGCAAAGCCCTGTTCGATCATGGATCGGATGAACCCCTCGTCCTGATGTTCAACCTCCCAGCCCAGGGTTTCGGCCCACCAGTCGGCCAGGACGTGGGCGTCCTCGGTGTCGATCACGATCTGCAACGAACAGGGCGTATCCATGCCAAAAACCCTGCCACGAAACCGACTGCGCTGTCGTCGGTTCGGCGGCCGACCGGGGTCAGCGGTCAGGTCAGGCCGAGTGGCCGCGGGTCCCCGGGGAGCACAAGCGACGGGTCGACACCCATCCAGTCCTTGGCCAGGGTGGCGTAGTAGCGGTCGAACGGGACCTCGGTTCGAAGGTTCCCGTCACCGTCCACGTTGGTCAGCGAAGGGTACGCCCCGTACCGCCGCTTCTGGATCGGGCCGACCATGATCAGGTTCGACGCCGAGCCGTGGTCCGTACCGCGGGCGTTCCGGTTCAGCCGCCGACCGAACTCGCTGGTGGTGGCCACCAGGGCGCGGTTGGCTATACCCGCCGCTTCGAGCATGCCGAAGAATCCGGCAACGGCGTAGTCGAACTCCTCCCAGAGGAACCGGAGCCGTCGCTCCTGATTGTCGTGGGTGTCGAAGCTGCCGAGGTTGGCGTACAGCACCTTAACGCCGATGTTCGCCTTGATCAGCTCCGCCGCCAGGTAGAGCTGTTTGCCTAGTTCCTTGCCCCGGTTGGTCATCGTGTTGGCCGGCGGATTGCGGAGGCCGGTGCGCAGCTTGGTGCCCATCTCGTCCAACTTGACCCAGTTGGCGCCGATCGGGTTGGTGAACCCCTGCGCCTTTCGCCGGAAGTCGGCTTCGCCGCCGCCGGTGACCACGTCAAGCTCGCTCGCCTCCGACATGACAAGCGCCGGGATACGGCCGCCGTCGAAGAACCCGGTCCGTCCGCCGACCGACACGCCGGCGAAGCCGTTCGTCAGGTTGACCGCGTCCGCCACCCGCCCGCAGAATCCGGAGGACACCAGCTTGGACGAGTTGACATCGCCCCGCTCCCAGGACGCCGCCATCTTGAAGTGGGACAGGTTGCCGTCGATCGGGCCGACGCCTTCTATGGTGGCCACGCTGAGCTTGGACACCTCGACAAGGCTGGGGTGGAGCCCGATCTGATCGTCGAACCGGTTGTAGGCCGCCGGAGTGATGGTCAGGTCGGATCCTCTGGCCGCCCGATAGCGGGCGTCGTCAGGGACAACGAGAGAGAGGCCGTCACTCCCGCCCTGCAGTTCGATGAGGACGAGCACCCGCTGGTCAACCGGGGCGGCGCCGCTGATGGTGGCGCCCGAGAGGTTCTCCTGGCCAACGATGGGAGGATCAACCGTGGTGGGGGTGGTTGGGGCGTCGGCCTCGGCGATGGTTTGATCGGTTTCGATCACCTGGACCGTTGTGGCGGTGGGGTCACCGACCCCGGAGACCCCTTCGGTGCCTCCGACGCCTTCCACCCCGTCGGTGCCGACGGTGGTCCCGCCTTCCGGTGTTGCTGCTTCTGCGCCGGCGATCGAGATTGCGGGCGACGAACCCTGGGCGCCGCCTGCGCCGGTGGTTGAGGTGGTGGTGCTGGCGACGGCGTCACTTCCCAGCCGGGTGCCGTCGGCCTGGACGACCGGGGACGACGCGTTGTTCGACGTGGCGACGATGCCGCCTGCGACCACCGCTGTGCCGGCCAGCCCCTGCAGCATCTTGCGCCGGGACAGGAGGGGCGCCGGAGGCTCGTCGTCCCCGTCTTCGTGGCCGATGCCGTCTCCTGCGGTTTCGTTTCCGTCCTCGTCGTAAATGGAGGTACCGATCAGCTCGGGATTAAACGGTGCCCGGTCCTCCGGGACGCGGCCCTCGGCGTCCGGCGCCGGCGCGGCGATCTCCTCCGGCCCGTCGGTGGGGTCCGGACGGTCGTGGTTGCCGGGCTGGTCGGGGTGGTTCGGGTGGTCGGGAGTGTTGGTCATCGTCCGGTCACTGCCTTCTGAATTCCGGGCTGATCATCGCCAGGCGCAGCCGCTCCTGGGGGTTGTCGCCGCTGGCCACCACCGATTTGTTCCGGGAGTCGGCAACAAAGATCCCGCACCGGGCCAGGGTCTGGTCGACGGAGGATTCGTTGCCCTGGATGTTGATGTCGAACAGGGACTTGGCGATGCGGAGATCGGTGCCGTAGCTGAGCCACACCGAATCCCTGGTGGGCCAGCCCGCCACGTTCGGCGGTTCGTACGGAAGCATCCCCAGGCTGCGCATCAGCTGCCGGTCACCGGCGGCCTGCAGGCCGGTGATGGAGGCCAGCGCGGCGTACAGCTCAAGGCCGTTCCTGGCCCGGCCGTAGTCCCTGGCCCAGAACTCCTCGGAGAGCAGGATCCGTTGCAGCAGCGGTTTGACCTCGTAGTTGTCGGTGGTGCGCCACCGGGAGCCCAAGTCCGATGGGGGAGCAAAGCGGGGGTCGTCCTCGCCACCGACGAAGTAGTGCCAGAGCTTCCGGCTGATCCGGTCCGCGGTCTGCTGGCGGTTCAGCAGCGCATCGACCAGGGTGAACACGTTCCACTGGTTGTTCGCCTGGCCGACGGGTCTGGTCTCGCCGAAGATCGTGACCTGACCGACGTGGGTCTTGTTGTTGTTGTGGGTGCCGCCGCCGCCCCACCCGGTCATGGCAAGCGCCGCCTGCTCGACATCACGCTGGCTGTAGTGACCGGCGCCGATGGTGAACAGCTCCATGAGTTCCCTGGCCAGGTTCTCGTTCGGGCTGCCTTTCACGTTCAGATTGCCGTTGAGGTAGAGGATCAACCCGTCGTCGGTGATGATCTCCTTCATCAGCGCGCGATAGTTCCCGACGGCGTTGCGCTTCAGGATGGCCAGGTTGCCGGGGATCTTATTGCTGTAGTTCTTGGTCAGGTCGATCCGGCTGATGGGGATCAGGTTGTGCCAGAACATGGCCATCTTGTCCCCGATGCCCGAGCCGCCCTCCTGAAAGCCCTGCACCCAGGAGTCCGGGTTCGAACCCGAGTTCGGTGCGGAGTCCCGAAGGATCGCGTTCACGGCGGCCGCGGGTGTCTGACCGGTGAACGAGTTCACGCGGTTGAGTTTGAGGCCAAAAGCGGTTCTCCGCACCAGGAGTGCCGCTTGTGCCTTTGTCATGGGCGACGCGCTGCCGCCAAATTCCGCCATTACCCCTTCGACGGTACCAAACCCACCTGCCGTTCGTTCGGTCACCCCGATCGAATCGCACAGTCATTATCGATGGAATGAATGGATTGATAGAGATCGGAGAATGCTGTTAACGATTAGCGGCGCCCCGTCTTTGCCGGTAGGCGCCCAAAAAAAGTCGTCGCAACCGGTGACGCGATGGCAAAGCCGGACAGAAACGATACGCCACCGGCCTTTTTCCATCGCCGGGTCCGGGCCCTGCCGACCGACGGGGGACCGGCGGGCGGTCTAGGTTGGTGCGAGGCGGGAAAGCTTGGTGGGATGCGACAACGGGAACCGGCGGTGACCGGGCTCGGTCACGATCGGGATGCGGAAGACCGGTTGGCCGCCATCTACGAGCGGTACGCCTCACACGTTGCCGCCTATGCGCTTCGTCGCACGGGAAGCACCGATGCAGCGGACGTCGTGGCCGAGACGTTTCTGGTCGCGTGGCGTCGCCGGGACGCCGTCCCAGAAGAGCCGAGCACCCTGCCGTGGTTGTACGGGGTGGCCCGCCGAGTGCTGGCCAACCAGCGCCGCACCACCCATCGCCGCCGACGGCTGAGCAACCGCCTGGCCTCCGAGTTCGCGGCCCGGGCCGTGGCACCGCCCGGCCTCGACGACGTCGAGGAGTTTCGGGAGGTGGCCGCCGCACTGCGGAACCTGTCCGACGAGGATGCCGAGCTGCTCCGCCTCACTGCGTGGGAGGCGTTGAGCCCGAGCGAGATCGCCGCCGTCTTCGAGATCGCCCCCGGTACCGCTCGCCAACGGGTCAGCCGGGCCAGGCAGCGGCTGCGCAAACAGCTGGCCGAGGAGCGGGCCGCCCACCTCGATGACAAGCGCTACTGCGGACCAGATCTGCCGTCAGACCCGCCGTCGCTGCAGCGGACGACAAGCGGCCTTGGAGGAGGGGCACGATGACCGAGGAACCGGTGGTTGACGAACTCATCACCCTGCGGCGGGCCAATCCGACATCGCCGGAGGTGCTGGAGCAGGCGGTGGCCATGGATCGAGCAACGCTGCTTGAGCTGTTGGCGGCGGACGCCGAAGCCGCCGATGCCGCCGGCGCCGCCGATACCGGTGGCTCGGCGGCCGACTCCGCTGCATCCCGGTATCGCTACGTCGGTGCGATGGCGGTCGCCGCTGCAGCGCTGACGGTCATCGCGCTGATCGGAGCCGGCCGGTCACGGGTGGCCCGGGAATCGGTTGATCCGGCGGACAGTGACGCCTCGGTCGTTTCGGTCCCGGCCGAGGACAACGAGGCGGCCAGACCACAGGTCAGCGTTGCTGTGCCGGACCGGACCGACGACGCCGTTGCCGACGATGGCCGACCCGGCCGTGAGTCGACCGGCCCCGAGTCGTCAGGGGTCCAGTCGGAGGGACAGGACCGGACCGGTGACGCCGGTCAGCCGGCCACCGACCCGCCGATGTCGACCGCGTCGTCTCCGGAAGTCGATCCCACGCCCGTGGAGTTCCAGCCGTCGCCGGTCCCGGAGACCGCGCTGCTCGACCCCGCCACCGACCTGCTGGCCGTGCACTTCGACCACTCCCACCTGGATGACGGCCACGCAGCCGCCGCGGCTCGGGAGCTGGCCACCTGGTACGGCCTCACCCCCCACGTGGTCAGTGGCACCGCCCCCGCCGACATCACCTTCCCGGTGCACTCCTTCGAGACCGTCATGACCGGCATCTGGGGTGACGCCTGGCTGGATGCCCGCAGCGATCGATCCCGTGCGGTCTCCGAAACCGCGGCGCGCTGGTTGGCCACCATCGACGGTGGCGGCCGGGTGTGGGTCGCGGAGGGCGGGGTGTCGGACTTCACCGCCGAGGTGGTGAGACGCATCATCGAGGAGCGGCCTGCCGTCGACACCGTGTCGGCGATCCGGGTGGTGCAGCACATCGATCGGAACGAAACGGCGACGGGTCCCGACAACCTGCAGCTTGTGCTCGCCAATACCTCCTATATACGTATCGACGACGGCAACGGCCAAAACGACACGGCGGGGCTCAACCAGCCGAGCACAACGCTGGTGGACCTGGCCACCACGGGTCGTCATGCCGACGGATGGGCTGCGGCGTTCGAACACCTGCCCGCCGAAGGTCTGGACTTCTCCGATACTGTTGCGGTGCTCCACATCCTCGGTGTGACCACGGACGAGGTGTTGAACCCGACGGACTTCGCCAACCGCTTCATGGGCTGACGGCGGCGGGTATGTCCCGCCGGCACGATCCTCCCGCCGCGGATTCGGTCAGGCGGGATCGGGTGGGGTGAGCTCGTCCGCTTCGGCCAGCAACTCCCCCAGAACCGCAAGGTCGACGAGGTCCAGTCTGGTGAACCCGATGCTGGCCGCGCCAAGCTTCACCTTGCCAAGGCGGTCGGCGTAGGCATGGGCGAGGTACTGATCGTCTCTCACCGCATTGAGATAGATGCTGTAGTTCCGTTTCTGCCTGGCCAGACCGGCCAGGAACCACTGGACCGATTCGCCCTTCGGTCGGGGTTGGATGATGTCCCCGTACCCGATGATGGTCTGTTCCGTCCCGCCCCAGAACGTCCCCTCCCACACGACCCGCCTGCGGTTCGGCATCGCTGCGGCCATGGCTCGGTCCAGGGCGATCAGGTCGGCCTGAACGCCTGCGTCCTCGACGGAAGAGAGGTAGTCATCGGGGGTCTGGTCGCTGATCTCCATGACCGCAGCCTAATTGGCCGTGGCCGTCGGGTCCGGCCGACGACACGCCGCAACCACAATCGTGGTGCTGCATGGTGCGCTAGTGTCGAGCGAAGCGACAAGGGGAGAACCACCAATGAAACTCCGGATGCGTTGGCTCGCCGTACTGGCGGGTTTTCTACTTCTGCTGGCCGCCTGCGGTAGCGACGATGACGGCGGCGACGGTGCGGCAACCGACGGCGGCGACGAAGCAGCCACGGACGGGGAACCGATCAAGATCGGGGTGTTGACCTCCCTGACCGGGCCGTTCACCTCCTGGGGTCTCCACGTCGAGGCCGGCATGCAGATGGCCGCCGACGAGCTGAACGCCGCCGGTGGTGTGGACGGCCGGCCGATCGAACTGCTGATCGCCGACGACCAGTCCGATCCGGAGGAGGCGGTCGTGCAGTTGGAGCGGCTCATCGAGGATGGCGCGATCGCCGTCGCGGGCACCATCTCCAGCGGCGTCGGCGGCGCCACCAGCCCGGTGGCCGAGGAGCGACAGGTGCCGCTGTTCCTGTCCAAGGCCGGGTCGGACGCACTGCTCACCCTGGACAGCCGGTACACCTTCCGCACCTGTCTGCCTGCCGGGCCGATGCTGGCCAGGCCGTGGGCCGAATACGCCGAGGGAGAGGGGTTCACCAAGGTCGGATCGATGATCGCCGATTACGCCTGGGGGCAGTCGTTCCTGGCCGCGTCCGAGGTGGCGTTCGGCGGGGGTTCCATCGAGCTCCAATCGGAGATCGCCCCGGTGCCGGAACAGGACTTCACCACCTACCTGCGGGCCCTTGACGGGTTCGGGCCGGAGCTGATCCTGGCCACCGGTCACCCGCCGGGCAGCGGCACCATCCTGGCCCAGGCCGCAGACCTCGGCCTTGACGTCAACGTGGCCGGTCCCGGCTCCTCGCTGACCGCGGTGATGGAAGCAGCAGGCGACACCGCCATCGGCCGCTACGCCGACCACAGCTGCGCGGACTACTTCAGCGACTCCTACGCGGAGCTGGCCGCCCGCTACGTCGCCGAGTCCGACCTCGGGTTCATGGAGGACGACGCGGTCTCCGGTCATGCGGTGGTCAACATCGTGGCCGACGCCGTGTCGAACGTCGGTGATGACCCGTCGGCCATCGCCGACTACATCCGTGGTGAGTCCTACGACATGCCGGGTATGGCCTATCCGCTGAGCTGGACGGATTGGGGCGAGCTGAGCTCGGCGCAGATGTTGCTGATCGAGGTGGGTGCAGGCCCGGCCCCCGACGGCCTGAACGAGGCCGGGGACTGGTGGCCCGTGGAACTTGGTAGGTCCGGCACGCTTGTGCCGTACGAGCCGGGTTCCTGATCCCGGCCGAACGAAACCCGAGCCGACCCGCAGACGAACGACCAGCTGTTGCTACTCGAACTGACCGGCGTTGAAAAGCACTTCGGCGGCCTCCCGGCCGTCGACGGTGTCGACCTCCGGGTCGACGAGGGGGAGATCGTTGCCCTCGTCGGCCCGAACGGGGCGGGCAAGAGCACGCTGCTCAAGGCGATCAGCGGCATGCAACCCGCCACCCGAGGCAGCGTCCGGTTCGATGGGGAGGAGATCGCCGGGCTCGGCACCCATCGGGTGCGGCGTCGGGGGATCTCCATGGCACTGCAGCATCCGCGGGTGTTCGAGTCGTTGACGGTCCGGGAGAACGTGGTGGTCGGCGCCACGTTTGGCGGGCCGAGTCGCCCGTCCGAGACGGCGGCCGTCGCCGCCGCTGAAGAGGCGCTGGACTTTGTCGGCCTCGGCCCGTCGGCCAACCTCCCGGTCGGTGGGCTGAACCTGCACCAGAAGCGGTTCCTTGAGTTGGCCAGAGCGCTGGTCGGTGGGCCGCGGCTGCTCCTCCTCGATGAGGTGATGGCCGGGTTGAACGACGCCGAGTTGGAGGAGTCGATCGCAATGGTCCGCACCGCCCGGGACGAGCGTGGCCTGACCATCATCTGGGTGGAGCACGTGATGAAGGCCGTTGTCAGCCTGGCCGAGCGGGTCGTGGTGCTGAACTTCGGCAGAACACTGGCCGACGGTCCACCAACCGAGGTGATGCGGAACCCCGAGGTGGTGGTCGCCTACCTGGGCACCGACCTGGAGACATCGGCCAACGGGGTAGGCGACACGGGGATCGGCGATACGCAGCCAGGCGACACGGAGGCACCGGCGTGACGGCGCCGCTCCTGACCGTTTCGGGCCTGTCCGCGGGCTACCTCGGCGAGGACGTGGTCCACGACATCGAGCTGTCGGTCGACCGAGGCGAGGTGGTCGGGGTCATCGGCTCGAACGGGGCCGGCAAGACCACCATGCTTCGGGCGATCTGCGGGCTGCTGGCATCGTCCGGCGGATCGGTTCGGTTCGACGGTCGGGAGCTGCGGGGCACAAAGGGTCATCAGGTCATGCGGGCCGGGATGGTCTACGTGCCCGCCGAGCGTCACCTGTTCCCCCAGATGACCGTCAGTGAGAACCTGGCTCTGGGCAGCTACCCCCGCCGACCCGCCATCGCCCAGCGCGAACTTGTGTACGCCACCTTCCCCCGCCTGGCCGAGCGGTCCCGGCAACGGGCGGGGACGCTGAGCGGGGGCGAGCAACAGATGCTGGCGGTCGGCCGGGCGTTGATGGCCGAGCCGGCGCTGCTCATCCTGGACGAGCCGACCACCGGCCTGGCACCGCTACTGGCCAAGGAGGCGTACCAGGCACTCGGCAACCTCCGGAGCGAAGGACTGACCGTCATCGTCGCCGAGCAGCAGGTGCCGCTGGCCCTCGACCTGGCAGACCGGGCGTACGTGCTGGATCACGGCAGGATCACGCTGTCCGGCTCGTCAGAAGAACTGGCCGCCGACCCGGCGGTACGCACCGCGTACCTCGGTGTGTAGGAGAGGAGGAACGCATGGGCGCAGTGCTGGTTGACGGGTTTGTCCTCGGCCTGCAGTTCGGCATTCTCGGCGTCGGTCTGACCCTGGTCTACGGGCTGGGCGGGGTGGTGAACCTGGCTCACGGCCAGATGGCGGTGATGGCGGCGATCATCGCCGCTCGGCTGATCGACGGCGGCACTCCGACCGGTTTTGCGGTGGCCATCGGCATCGCCGCCGCAGGCCTCCTCGGTGTGGTGATCGACCGAACACTGATGCAGCCGGTCTACCGGGAGAAGAGCGATCACCGGGTGCTCCTTGGCCTGCTGCTGATGCTGGGGGTCGGGTTTGTCATCGACGGCGTGCTGGAGTGGCGCTATCCGATCGAGGCGCTCAACCTCCGGGTCGGTGGAGACCCGGTGTCCCTGTTCGGGTTGAAGATCCGGCGGGGGTCGATCGTCGCCTCCGCCCTCATCGGGGTCATCGGGGTGACCCTGGTGCTCTTCTTCCGGTACACCACGTTCGGTCGAGCCACCCGCTCGGTGATCCAGGACGAGGAGGGGGCGCGGCTGTGCGGTATCAACCCCGCCACGGTGCGGACGGTGATCTTCGGGTTGAGCGGCGCGCTGGCCGGCGCGGTGGCGATGATCCAGGCCATGACCAGCCCGGTGGTGTCCACCGCAGGCGTTGGGCTCACCATCTTCGCCCTGATCGTCGCGGTGGTCGGCGGGTTGGGCAGCGTGTCCGGCGCGTTCCTGGCCGGCATCCTCCTCGGCATCGTCAACACCCTCAGCGCGTTCTACATCGGCACGTTTGTCAGCTCGATCATCCTGGTGAGCGCCGCGGCGGTGACCATCCTTCTCCGGCCGCAGGGGTTGCTCGGCCGTGCGTGACCGCCTGAATCCCCTCGCCGGTTCCGTGACCCGGGGCGCCGTGGTTCGCGGTTACGGGCCGATCGTCGTCACCATCGCGGCGCTGGCTCTGGTGCCGCTGTGGTTCAGCGACTCCCGATCGATGATGACCGTCATCACCACCGGCCTCGCGTTCGGGGCGTACACGATCGCGTTCAACCTGATCTTCGGTTCGACCGGTCAGCTGTTCCTGTGTGTCGGGGCGCTGGCCGGGATCGGCGGGTTCGGCTCGGCCATCCTCAGCGAGCGGACCGCCATCCCGTTCCTGGTCACGATGGTGCTTGCCGCACTCCTGGCCGGTCTGTTCGGTGCGCTGTTGAGCTGGGTGGCGGTCAGCCGCTCGCTCGACACGATCTTCACCGGCATCGTGACGCTGGCGTTCTCCCTGTCGTTCGAGAACTTCGTACTTGGCCGCCAGGACCTGACCGGCGGTGAGAACGGTTTGCGAATCGCCGCCGGATCGGACTCGATCCTCGGTCGACAGGTCGCTCCGTACTACGTGTTCCTGGCGTTGGTGGCGGTCTACCTGGTGCTGTTCCGGATCCTGCAGCGGTCTCATATCGGCTGGGCGTTTCGGGCCCTGCGCGACGACGAGGTTGCAGCCGAACTGTCGGGAATCGACGTCGCCCGGTACCGGATCTTCGCCGGCGCGGTTGGCGCAACGATGCTTGGTCTGACCGGTGCGCTGTTCGCCCACTACCGCAGTTTCATCGGGGACTCCACCTACGCCTTCGGGAACGTGGACGTGCGGGTCCTGGTGATGCTGGCATTCGGTGGCATCGGCACCGTCCTTGGACCGGTGATCGGTGCCGCAGCGTTCACCGTCGTCGATGAGTTGCTGGTGGACTACGCCTCACTCCGCGAGGTGATCTACGGGGTGGTGACCCTGGTCCTGTTCCTCAGCTTCCGCCAGGGTGCGGTTCCGGCATTCGGTCGAGCGATCAGCCGGCTGTTCAACCGCGGGTCGGGTGGCGCATCCTCGTCGCCCGTCGTCGATGAGCGAGAGCCCGTCGATTCGATTCCCTAGGGCTCGGCGATCTGATCCGTCGGCGGACCAAGGCCCGCCGAGCGCGTCGTTGTCGCCGCCTTCAGGGTCCGGCCAACCAGACGATGACCCGCTAGCCTCTGGCTCATGCGTGGCCTGAACATTCCCGCCAGCGACGAGGACTTCACCGCCGACCCGGTCGAGCTGTTCTTCGATCTGGCCTTTGTCTTTGCGTTCTCCCAGTTGGTTTCCCATCTTGTCCACCACCCCACGTGGACCGGGGCGTGGGAGGCGGCGCTGCTCTTTGCCATTCTGTGGTTGCCCTGGTCCTGGTTCACCTGGTCGGCAAATGCCGTCCCCGGGAATCAGCGATTCGTCCGGGCCGTGTTCCTGGTCGCCACCGCGGTGACGGTGCCGATGGCCGCCTCGGTCGGTACGGCATTCGGTGCAGGCGGCGCCACGTTCGCAATCTCCGGCGCCACCATCATGGTCATGTCCATCGCCCTCCAGGTGTTGGCTCTGGATCGGGACTCCGATGTCTTTCGCTCGTCGATTCGCCTCGCGATGCCGACCGTTGCGTCGCTCGGCCTGCTCGTGGCTGGCGGGTTGGTCGACGGTGACCTGCGGGTTGCGCTGTGGGTTGGGATGGTCGTCGCCACGTTCCTCGGCACGGTTGCCGCCGGCTCCGGGACCTGGATCGTCCGGACCGGCCACTTCGCCGAGCGCCACGGCCTGATATTGATCATCGCCCTCGGCGAGGTGATCGTGGCCATCGGCATCGCCGTTGTCGACGGGCTCGACGGGGACGAAGGGCTCACCAATTCGACTCGGATCGGTCTCCTGGCAGCCGGCGCATTGGCCGGCCTGCTCTGGTGGTCCTATTTCGATCGGGTGCTGCCGGCGCTTGAACATCGTGGTGAACAGATCGAGGAGTTCCGTGGCCGCTATGCCCGGGACGTCTACACCTGGGCCCACGCCCCGATCATTGGCGGGGTGATCACTGCAGCCGCAGCGGTGGAGGAGATCCTCCTCCATCCCGACGATCCGCTTCCCGTCGAGTTCCGTTGGATGTTGGCCATCGGGTTTGCGCTGTTCTTCGGCGGCATCGCCATTGCGGTCCGGCGGGCGTGGAGCGTCACCGCCCGGGAACGGTTGGTTGCGCTTGCGGCGATCGTTGCGCTCTGTGCGGTCTCCGGCTCCCTGAACGCGGTCTGGTTGCTCGTCGCAGTGGTTGTTGTGCTGTTTGTCGCCCTCGTGGCCGAGCATTACCGAATCGAATCGCCGTCGTCGCCCGAGCCGGCGGAAACCGCCGCCGCCTGACGATCGGTACTACCAGGGGATCGGTTGTCGATCCCGGAAGTAGCCGCCGGTCGGACCGTCGTCCGGCAGGGTGGCCGCCCAGACGATGCCCGCCGCTCCGTCGGCAACCGGTCGACCACCGCTGCCGCCCATGTCCGTGGCAACCCAGCCGGGACACACCGCATTGACCAAGGTCCCCGGCAGCTCCGCGGCCCACATCCGGGTCAGCGCGTTCAGCGACACCTTGGAGATCCGGTAGGCAGGCAGATGTCCGCCCATTTCGGTGAGGGTGCCTGCGCCGGACGACACGTTGACGATTCGACCGTGCGCGCTCCGCCGGAGGAGAGGCGCCAGTGCGGTGGTGAGCTTCCAGGTTCCGAAGAGGTTGGTCTCCAGCGCAGTGCGAACCGTTTCGAAGTCCGGGTCTATGGCGGTCTGCCAGGTGTCATACGTGATCGCCGCATTGTTGACCAACACATCAAGGCGGCCGATGTTGTTGATCGTGTGGCGGGCGGCATCGATGGATGTGGGGCTGGCGATGTCCAGCTCGATGATCGTCGCCCGCCCGCCGGAGTCGGTGATGGCCGCCGCCACCTCGGTGGCGTTATCGGGGGACCGGGACCCGAGGAGCACGTGGTGGTCGAGCGCCGCAAGCTGCACGGCGGTCTCCCGGCCGATCCCCCTGTTGGCGCCGGTGACGAGCGAGACGGTCACTGGCCCGCCGGCGACTCAGCCTTCAACGGCGGCCGCCAGGGCGGCAAGGGTGCGTTCCATGCCATCCCGGTTGTGCGGGACACGGTCGCCAACCCCAGACGTCGGGGAGATGCCCTGGCGCATCTCGTCCGGCCGCAAATCCTGCCAGCTCTCGGTCACTCGGCAACCGGTGTCGGTTGCCTCGATGTCGTACCGCCAGGTGGCGAAGTGGAAGTCGTTGTAGGCCGGGGCAACACACTCGAAGGTGAACCGCTCGTTGTGAACCATCTCGGTGACCCGCGACTCGGTGGACCACTCCTTGTCCCCGTTGCGGTTGCGCCCGACCCAGCGGGCGCCGACGGCGGCTTCGGTGATGCCCTCCTTCCATTCGTTGGTGTGATTCTCCGGGGACCACTCACCCATGCGGGTGACGTCGGTGATGGCGGCAAACACCGCCTCCGGGCTGGCTGCGATGTCTCGGGAAACTGTCAGATCGGGTTCCATCTGCCGAACCGTAGTAGCCGGTCCGGGGTGTGTCAGATGGACGGTCGACGGACCTCGGTGTTGTCGAATTCCTATGATCATATTAGAATATGACTATATGTCAGAGATCGAGGCCGCAGCGGAGCTGCTGAAGGCGTTCGCCCACCCACTTCGGTTGGCGATCGTCCTGGAAGTACAGCATGGCGAACGTTGTGTCCACGATCTGACCGATGTTCTTGATGCGAGCCAGCCGTTGATCTCCCAGCACCTCAAGATCCTTCGCCAGGCCGGGGTGTTGACCGGTCGGCGGCGCGGTCGGGAGATGGTGTATTCCATCGCCGACCATCACGTCATTCACATCGCTCTTGACGCAGTCGAACACGCCAACGAAAGGAACCCCCGATGAGCACCTGCACCACACATACCGATCACCCCCACACCCACGGCCCCGACTGTGGTCACGTGGCCGTCGTCCACGGCGATCACACGGACTACATCCACGACGGCCATGCCCACCGCGAGCATGACGGCCACTGGGACGAGTGTGATCTTCCGCACGTCGTGGCCGAGGATCACGGTGATCACGTGCATGGCGAGGGCTGTGGCCACGAGGCCGTTCCCCACGGCGACCACGTGGACTACATCCACGACGGTCATCGCCACGCCGCCCACGGCGACCACTACGACGAGCACTAAACCCGTCAGAGGTGCCGCTGCGGCTACGCCGTCACCGTCAGTTCGTCGGCACGATCCTCGAACCGGGGCGGCCGGCGGACCAGTCGGGCGACCCGAACGACGATCAACACCACAAAGAACTGGGCCACGCTGAGCCCGGCCATGGTGGCCCCACCGGCGGTGCCTCCATGGAAGCTGATCATGAGCCCGGCGGTGACCGCAACGGCGCCGAAACCCACCGACGCCACCATCATCATCGGTATCCGGGTGGTGACCAATCCGGCGGTTGCCGGCGGGCCGACCAGTAGTCCGAACACCAGCAGGGTGCCGACCGTCTGAAAACTGGCCACGATGCTGATGGCCAGCAGCACCATCATGGCCAGATGGGAAAGGCCCGGGCGCATGCCGAGCGTCTGGGCCTTGAGCGGGTTGAACGTGAGGGCCAGGAACGGCCGGTAGAGCAACGTGCCCGCCACAAGGACGATGGCCGTGGCCACCGCCTGGTTGACGAGGTCATCACGGGTCACCGCAAGGACATCGCCAAAAAGCAGTGCGGTCACCTCGGTGGCGAACGAGCGTGCCTTCGAGACGATGACGATGCCGAGCGACAGCATGCCGACGAACAACAAACCGATTCCGGTGTCCTCCCGAACCGTTGCGTCGGCCGACACCAGCGACACCAGGCCGGCCATCACCGCAGCCGCCAGCAGGGCGCCGAGGATCGGGCTGAATCCCCACAGAACGGCCAGCGCAATGCCGGGGATCACGCCATGGGACAGCGCATCACCCAGGAAGGCCAGCCCACGGAGCACCACCCAGGTGCCGATCACCGAGGTGGCGATCACCGCCAGTAGGCCGGCCAGCAGCGCCCGCTGCATAAACGCCGGCTCGAACGCATCGAACATGGCGGCATTCTATCGATTGGTCTCGATAGACCGGAATGATTCTCGATATCATTTCGAACTGTGGACCTGTCCGTGCGGCTCGACCGGCTCTCCGTCTCCTACGGCGACGTTGTTGCGCTTGACGACGTGTCCGTCGAACTGCCTGCAGGGCGCTCGATCGCTGTCGTCGGCCCGAACGGCTCGGGAAAGTCGACGCTGCTCAAGGCCATCGCCGGAGTGGTCCAGCCCTCGTCGGGCACGGTGGACATCGGCGGACGCACGTCAGCCATCGTGCTGCAGTCCACCGATGTCGATCCGCACATCCCGCTGAGCGTTCGGGACGCGGTCCTGATGGCCCGCTTCCCCTCGGCCGGACTGCTTGGTCGTCTCGGTAGGGCCGATCGTGATGCCTCGCACCGGGCGTTGAAACAGCTCGGCCTTGATGGTCTGGCCGATCAGCAGATCCACCGTCTGTCCGGCGGCCAGCGCCAGCGGACCTTTGTCGCCCAGGGACTGGCCCAGGAGGCCGAGGTACTGCTCCTGGACGAGCCGATGGCCGGGCTCGATGTGATTTCGCAGTCGCTGATCGGGAATGCACTGGATGATCTGATCGATGCCGGAGGCACCACGATCATGACCACCCACAGCTTCACCGAGGCTCGGGCCTGTGATCTTGTGCTGCTGCTGGCCACCCGGGCGGTCGCCTTCGGTCCGCCGGATGAGGTGCTGGTCGAATCGAACCTGCGGCTGGCCTTCGGTGAGCGCTTCGTTCGGGTCGGCAACGTTCTGATCGTCGACGACGGGAGCCACGACCATGCAACCGCCCGCTGAGTCCGCCACCACCATGCATGACACGGTGGGGGAGCTGTTGGACGCCACGGGTTATCGCTACACCAGGGCTCGACGATGCATCGTCGAGGTTCTGGATGCAGCCGATGCGCCGCTCACGATTCCCCAACTGCTGGCGGCGGACCGTCGACTGGTGCAATCCAGCACGTATCGGAACGTGCTGCTGCTTGAGGAAGCGGGGGCCCTCAACCGGGTGGTGACCGCCGATGATCACGCTCGGTTCGAGCTGGACGAGCAGGTGACCCAGCACCATCACCATCATCTGATCTGCGAAGACTGCGGGGACGTCTCGGACTTTGAGCTACCGGCCAAGGTTGAGCAGGTACTGCAAAAAGCGTTCGGCCGAGCCGGCCGAGCGGCGACGTTCCGGATCCAACGTCACCGCATCGACCTGCTCGGCACCTGCGCAGCGTGCGCCTGAGCGGAGAGGGGAACGATTCCCCGCTCAGCCGAGTGCTGCGCTGATTCGGGTGGCGTTGGTACGGACCATGTCCAGGTAGGTCCCACCATCCGATCCCGATTCACCTAGAGATTCGGTATACAACTCCACAACCTCGACGTCGCCGACCTCGGCCGCCAGCGCCTCGATCAGATTGTCCGACGACGATGCATCGGAGAAGATCGCCTTGACGCCCTCCTCCTCAATGGTCTCGGCCAGCTCGGCCAGGTCACCGGCGCTGGCGCCGTCAACGGTCGACCCGCTTGGGATCACCGCACCGACCACCTCGAAGCCGTACTGGTCGGCGAAGTAGCCGAACACCTCGTGGTTGGTCACGAGGATCCTGCTGTCGGCCGGGATGTCCTCGACCAGTGACCGGACCTCGGCGTCGAGCGCTTCGAGCTCGGCGGTGTAGTCGGCAGCTGCGGTATCCAGTGCTGCGGTGTCCAAGCCGTCGACCTCGGCACTCAGGAAGGCGCTGATCCCGGCCACCACATCGGTCATACGAACCGGATCGGTGAAGAAGTGCGGATCGTCACCGTCGTGGGCATGCCCGTGCTCGTCATCACCGTGATCGTCGTGGCCTTCTTCGTCGTCTTTGTGTTCTTCGTCCTCGTCGTGGTCGTGGCCTTCTTCGTCGTCGTGGCCTTCTTCCTCGTCGTGGTCGTGGCCGTCCTCGTCGTCCTTGTGGCCTTCTTCGTCCTCATGGTCGTCGTGGTCATCGCCATGGCCGTGATCGTCGTGGCCGCCGCCACCGAACTCGATCGTTTCGACCGCGGAGGTCGCCTCGAACGTGGGCACACCCTCGTCAGAGGCTGAATCGATCACATCGAGCAGGCCTTCTTCGAAGTTGGTCCCATTGGTGATGAGCGCATCGGCGGACAGGATCTGGTCGACCTCCTGGGCCGACGGCTGGAAGTCGTGCGGATCGGCACCGACCGGCATGATCGTGACCACGTTCGCCTGGTCACCGACCAGCTCCGTGACGACGTCGCCCAGGATGTTGGTGGTGACCACGATGGTCGGCGCATCCTCGGAGACCTGCGCCCCGGTTTCGGTGTCGCCGTCGTCGCTTCCGCACGCCGCCAACACCAACGCAAATGCGGCCAGCAGGGTACCGAACCGCCTGAACGTATGAACTGTCATCGCCTACACCTTTTCCTGGGAACTCGTTCTGGGAAACTCTAGGAATGAGAATCAGAATCAATTCCATAGCGTAATCGTGGTCTGACCGCGCAGCAACGTCGGGCGGCCGACATGTGTCCGGTCGGTCGGCGGTTACCCGTCGGGCCCGGTCAGACAGCCCGGTTGAGCGTCTCTAGGTCGACGACCTAGCATCTGACCCATGGTGGCTCATCCTCTCGATCCCGCATCCGCAGACGAACTGACAAAGGCAGTTGCGGCCGTCCGGGCAGCGGATCAGCTCAGCGACCGGGCGTTCTTCACCTTCGGTCAACGGGTCGAACCGTCACGCCAGGCCCTTCGTGACGGTGCGGCAGGTAGCCCGGTCGATCGGGTCATCAGCCTGATCGGCCACGATCCGGAGCGGGGCAAGAGCTTTGACGCCCGGGTTTCGGGAGACTCCGGCGACGTGCTCGGCATCGACTGGCAGGACAACGGGCAGGCCCCCGTGAACGACCGTGACGTTGTCCGAGCCTATGAATGCCTCAACACCGACGATGCGTGGCTGGCCGCGCTGGCCAAGCGAGGGGTGACCGACCCGAGCACGATTCACCTCGAGCCGTGGATGGTCGGCGTTCGCCCGCCGGCGATGCCGGAAGGGCGGGTGATGCGGGTACTGGCGTTCCTGGTCGACGACCCGGGGGCCAACTACTACGCAAAACCGATCGGTGGCCTGACCGCACTGGTCGACGTTGACGGCGGTGCGGTGATCGTGGAGGACACCGAAGTCATCCCCATCCCGGACCGGACCGCCGAATACGCCGCGGACCGCCAACCCAGGCTGCGGGACGACATCAAACCGCTGGAGATAACCCAGCCCGACGGGCCCAGCTTCACCGTTGACGGCCACGTCATCACGTGGCAGAACTGGCACGTCCGAATCTCGGTCCACCCGATCGAAGGTCTGGTGCTGCACGACGTGCGCTACCGGGACGGGGACACCGACCGGCCGATACTCCACCGAGCCGCGCTGTCGGACATGGTGGTGCCGTACGGAGACAACTCGGAGTTGCACTACTGGAAACACGCGTTCGACGCAGGCGAGACCCGTCTCGGCCAGTTGGCCAACTCGTTGAAGCTCGGCTGTGACTGCCTGGGTGAGATCCACTACTTCGACGCAACGTTCCTCGGCACCGACGGTGAACCGGTCGTGTGCGAGAACGCTGTCTGCCTCCACGAGGAAGACTTCGGCATCCTCTGGAAACACACCAATGCGTTCCGGCCGGAGCTGGCGCCGGAGGTGCGACGGTCCCGTCGTCTGGTTGTCAGCATGATCCACACGATCGGCAACTACGAGTACGGCTTCTACTGGTACTTCTACCTGGACGGCACGATTCAGCTGGAGATCAAGCTGACCGGGATCATCGGGGTCAGCGCCACCCCGGACGGGCAGGGGACCGACACCGCCCCCATGGTTGCCCCCGGCATCTCCTCGCCGATCCATCAGCACCTGTTCTGCGTGCGGCTCGATCCCTCCCTGGACGGATTCGACAACTCGGTGGTCGAGACCAACATCGAACCGTCGACCGACCATCCGTACGGGGCAGGCTTCCGCTCCGTCGCCACCCCGCTCGAGACCGAGTCGGCCGCCCGAAGAGACCTCGATCCTGCGTGCGGCCGGACCTGGAAGATCGTGAACCCAAACCAAACCAATGAGCTTGGCCAGCCGGTTGCCTACAAGCTGCTCCCGCAGGCATCCCCCCGGTTCCTTGTCCCTGAGGACTCGCCGGCCGGGGCACGCGGTGGGTTCGCCAGGCACAACCTGTGGGTCACCCGCTACGACGAGGATGAGCAGTACGCAGGGGCCGGACCGTTCACCAACCTCCACTCCGGTGGTGCGGGTCTGCCGGCCTACGCCGCGCAGGACCGAAACATCGACAACACCGAGATCGTCGTCTGGCACACCTTTGGCGTGACCCACGTGCCCCGCCCGGAGGATTGGCCGGTCATGCCGGTGGAATACGCAGGGTTCAGCCTGGTGGCGAACGGTTTCTTCGACGGCAACCCGGCACTTGACGTGCCACCGTCGGAGGGCGGCGCCTGCCACACCGACGGCTGAGCTCCACAATCGAACCGCGGTGTCGAACGACACGCACGGGTGTCCGGTCGCCGGTGTGGGTCCCTCGTTGGCTACGCCAGGGCGATCCCTTCGGCCTCGGTCACCACCCGGTCCAGAAAGACGTCGATGTCTCCCACGTCGGTCTGGAAGGCCGACCCTTCGATCAGGCCGTTGATGATCCTGGCCCGGGCGGCAACCTCGTCCCGGTCCAGCTCGGGCTGTATCCGTTCCAGCAGATCCTCGAACACCGGATAGAAGTTGGCGTAGCTCACCCGGTACAGATCCAGGAACGGCGCATTGTGCTGGGCCAGTGCGGTGATCATGGACAGCAGCCGCCCGGAATCGCCGCGGTAGCGTTTTGCCATGTCCCGTACCACCAGCCGGAACGCCTCCTCCGGGGATCGCCGCTGCAGCTGGTCCCGGATCAGCGCCGCGTCGCGTGCCCCTTCGGCGCCGAGTACATGGAGGGCCAACGCCTCCCGGGTTCTGAAGTAGTACTGCAGGTTGCCCAGCGTTATGTCCAGCGAGTCCGCCAGCTCGCGGAGGACAAGGCCGTCGTACCCCCGGTCGAGCAACATGGTCCGGGCTGCGGCCGCGATGCGATCACGGGTGGTTGCACCCTTCCTGGTGAACGACCGCTCGTCCATCGTCGCCGCGTCCTGTTGCTCGGTCACCGTCGCGTCGATTGTAGGTCACTGACCAAAGACCGGCTATCGGCCGCATACCATTCGACGCCGCCCCAGCGCGACGCAGGCCGAGACATCAATCAGCTTCACCGGAACCGCTGCGGTCGGATTGGGATCCGTTCCCAGCGTGGGTACTGCGATACTGCGTGGGGCTTTGCCCGCTCCACCGGCGAAAGGCTCGACGGAAGGCGCTCTCACTGGAGTAGCCGAGCGTGCGAGCGATCTCAAAGAGGCTGTAGTCGGGGTCGGACAGCAGTTGACGAGCCGTGGCCGAACGAACCTCGTCGATCAGAGCACTGACCGACGTGTCCAACTCGCCGACCCGCCGCTGCAGTGTACGAAGGCTTAGCCCGAGGCTGCCGGCGAGCGCCTCCGCCTGGTACTCCCCCCTGGCCGCGTTACGCGTGACCGCATCGCGGATCTGTCGAAGTTCGACCGGGTCCTCCTGCTGCTTCAGCTGCTGGCGGACCAACTCCAGATGGGCTCGCAACACCCGGAGCCGGGCACCGGCGTCCGGGTCGATCGGATCGTCGAGCCGGTTGGCGTGGAACAGCAGCGCGTTTGCCGGCGCGCTGAACCGCACGGGGACGGCAAACATCTCCTCGTATCGTTCCGGCGGCGCGGTCGGTTCGTGGGAGAACCAGACCGTGCGGATCGGGTTTGGAACTCCGAACCCCTCGATGATGATCCGCGCCCCCATGGCCAATCCCATCTCTCCGGCCAGGGGACCGTACTCTCGTTCATTCGGATGGTCGAAGCGCAGCATTGGCCCCGGCGGCTCCTCGTCGAACTCCAGCTCCGCGGTGGTGGACAGGACGCTGCGGTAGCGGACGAACATTTCGATACCGGCCCGCAGGTCCGGCACCAGCCGGGTGATCGGCTCGAGCGGCCCGATGAAGTGCAACGACGCGGCCGCCACCATCTCCAAGGCCACCGCCTCGTCGGGAAACTCCTTCTGGAGCAGTTCGAGTATGCGGGAAACGGCGGCATCGGGCACCCGATCCGGTGCGGCGATCAATGCCTCGGGGGCCAGCTGAGCCGCCTCGGCAACCTGCTCAAGCGGGAGCCCCCGCCCGACGGCGTACCCCGCGGCCGTCGTCATCAGATTGGCCAACATGGACGGACCCTGCAGGTTGGCGTCATCTGCTCGCTCTTTGTCGTGCATGGCGCGGCCTGCCGTGTTGGTGGTCCGTAACTTCAGATTGTCAGAACGATTCTAGCCAACGACACAAGGGAGGCATGATGGCCACGGTCACCAATCCGAAAGAGATTCTCAAGCTCATCAAGATTCTGTCCCCGGCAGCGCTGCCCAACTTGGAGTACATCTCCCGGGAGGACCTGACGCTGACCAACGTTCGTGAAGGCGGTGTCAACGAGGATGCGCCCCGCACCGCCGACATGCGCTACCCGGCACCGGCGGAGTATCCGCTCGGCGCGGAGAACGCCCACGGCGAGATCGAGATGCTGGGTGACGTCGAAGCCACCCATTGGTACGCCGACGCAGACGGCATCACGTGGCACTTCGTCACCGCCGGTGATCCGTCAAACGAACCCTATGTCCTGGTACACGGATTTCCCGAGAGCTGGTACACCTTCCACCACCAGATCCGTGATCTGTCCGATCAGTTCTACTGCATCGCCGTCGACACGCTGGGCAACGGGCAAAGCGACAAACGCCTGGACCTCGACTACCGCTACTCGGCCATCGCCGCCTCACTCGCCAAGATGCTCGACACCATCGGAGTCGACCGGTTCAATCTCGGCGGCCATGATCGGGGGTCCGTCATCTCCGACCACCTGCTGAACGTCGACGGTATGGAGGGCCGGGTCATCCGCTACGTCCGGATGCAGCAGTCGGCCAACGAACCACACGGCGACCCACAGCCGCCCCACGAGGTCTTTTCCCAACCGTGGTTCTCCAGTCTGATGAAGTGGACCGGTTTCCCTCGGATGTCCTACGCCGCAAGCGGGTATCGGGTGGAGGGCATCACCAAGGAGGTTCTGGACCGCCTGGACCATGAGGTCAAGTTCAAGGGGGTCGCCGAGGCGTCGCCGCAGCAGTTCCATCACACCAACCTGCAGCAAGAGCTCGACGATCGGCACAACACGCTGTTCGCAAAGATGACCATGCCGGTCCTGTTCCTGCAGGGGAACCTGGACCCCGGCCAGCACGTCGAGGAGTACGAGAACACGCCGGACTTCGTGGCGAACGGGCGGGTGTTGTTCCTGGATGGCAACCACTTCTTCCAGCTGGAGGTACCGGACGAAGCAACAGCGGCGATGCGGGAGTTCCTGTCTGAGCCTCTGTCGTGACAGGCGGTTGGGCGGGGGCGCCCGCCGACCTCGCCGCACCGGCGACGGACCACAACCAAAAACAACGATACCCCATGGCCACGATTGCCCACTCAACGCCCAACCCCCGGTTGATGAGCATGATGAACCCGATCGTGCGGTTTCTGGTAAGCCGGAGCTGGGGACCGGTCGCAAAACAGTTCATGGTGCTGCACTGGAAGGGCCGGAAGACCGGACAGGCCTAC
>JBCCGJ010000027.1:0-31578 GCA_039029335.1 Actinomycetota bacterium
CCTCGACCTCCGGGCGGAAAAGGCCGCGCAGGGCGACTTCGACCCGAAGGCCTTCCACTCCGATGTGCTCAGCGTCGGGTCGATCGGTCTCGACCTGATGCGGTCGCGGCTAACCGACAACTGACCGGCCACCAATCCACGCCGCCGTCGGCACCCGCTGAACCATCCCGCACCATCCCCGAAATTTGGGCTCAGAGGCCACAAGACTTGTGGACTGGTTGCCCAAATTTCGGGGGTTGGCGTTTGGGTCGATTGTGTGTGCTTGGCTTCGGCCGGGTCCTAATCCTCCGGGCAGGGGGTGGCAAAGATGTGGGCACCCTCTGACTGGTCGGTGAACTGGCAGCCGTAGTCCGCCGAGGCCACCACCGCCGGGTCGGTGACGATGTCACCGGCCGGCTTGACCCCGGTCTCCACCCAGTTGATCAGATCGCTGATGCCCTGCTCGTACTCCGCAGCGCTGAACCCGCAGTGGTTGACACCCCGGATCGCCCGCTGGACCAGCAGATCGGACCGGCCCTGGTCTGCCACCTTCTCGGCGTAGACGATCTCGTTGTGGTACGGCACAAACAGGTCGCCCAGGTTGTGCATGGCCAGGACCGGCACCGTGATATTGCCCCGCAGCGCAACTGACGGCGCACCCCTGCTGAGCCGACGGGCCTGGCGGTCCGGGGCCACACGGGTGATGTCCTCGTTGAGCGCCTCCTCGATCGGGTTGCTCGGGCCGGGGATCAGGTCGGTCTCGTAGTAGACGTCCCGGTTGTCCAGGACCACCTTGGTGCCGCTGCCGACCGTTCCGTCACCGACGCCGAGGGTGAAGAGGAAGTCCGTGCTGTTCCAGAACGCCCACGCCTCGTCGAAGTTCGGCCGGTCACCACCGCTGCGCAGCTCGACCAGTTGCTTGAGCGCCTCGCCGTTCTCGTTCAGCACAAACGGCCAGCCCCCGGGCACGCCCTCCAGATTGGCTTTGATGGCCGGGGTCTGGACGGTCAGGAAGTCGTCACCGGCGGGGAACTGCGACTGACCGAGACCCAACTGCTGGGCCGCCATGGCGAAGTCGAGGAAGTAGTCGAACAGCTCGAAGTCGCCGAGAACACCACAGACCGGCATGGCGCCGTCGTAGTACTCGGGGTGTCGCTCGATGGAGGCGGCGGCGATGTGTCCGCCCATCGAGGCGCCGGTGATGAAGACCTGGTTCGGACGGTCGATGAGGTTCCGGAAGACGCTTCCCAACCGACGGGTGTCGCTGACGGCGTTGCCGACCGAGTAACTGTTCTCGGAGTAGGTGGACGCCGCCCAGGCGTAGCCGTTCTCCACAAGCCATTGACGGAGCGGAACCTCGTTCTCGTTGAGGAAGAGCCGGTCGCCCTCACCTCGATACCCGTGGGTCCACAGGACCAGGTCGCCATTCCAGTCGGCCGGGACCTCGATGCGGTAGCCGGCGTTCTGGTCGACACCCCACAGCCGTTGGCTGTCCTCGAACCCTTCAAGTGCCTCAAAAGGCAGTGACTCCTCGTCGACAAAGAAGCGGGTTCTGGCTCCTTCAGCCGGTACGGCGGCCAATGTGGCGAGTAGCAGCAGTGCGAGCACTGGGGCGAGCAGTCGTTTCATGACCTGTTTCCTTTGCCTCGGCTGGGTAGCGGATGCGTGCCGAGCTGTGTCGATGCTAGATCATGAAGCTAGGCCAATCGAATGGGACATTTGCCCAGTTCAGCGGCCTGCCGGAGGTGGTCGGTGAGATCCTCGCGCGTGCTGTGGGCGTTGAGGCCGCTGGTGCTCGGCATGAGGTGGACCGGTCGCCCGGCCAGCCCGCCGGGTTGGGCACCGGCGACGGCCTGCCGATCAACCGCCGCTCGCCAGCCGGCAAGCCCGACAAAACAGACAACCGTCGGTTGCAGCCATTCGATCAATCGCTCGATCCGATCGAGGCCGCTGCGGTACTCCTCCCGGCTGAGTTCGGCCGCCGTTCGCGTGGTGCGTTTCACCAGATCGGTCATCCCGACGCCGTTGGCGGTCAGCGCGTGCCGAGGGTCCCGGTCCCTGGTCACGATTCCGGCCGCCAACGCCGCAGGCCAGAAGCGGTTGCCCGGCCTGGCGAATCCGACCCCCGTTTCGGCGGAGGCGGGACTGGGGTTCAGACCACAGACCAGCAGGCGCATGTTCGTCCCGACCGTGTCGGCCAGGGTGTGGGCCCGGACCAGCGGGATCCGCCCCGGTGGTCCGGGGTCCGGTTCGCCCGGCTGGTCGTCGAAGGTGAAACCGGCGCCGATGCAGATGCGTCTCAGGTGATCAGACGCTAGACCGGCGAGTGCGCCCGGCAACTCCACCGTCACCCGCTGCCCCGGGGCGAGCGTGCGGTGGCGATCGGCCAGCGCCAAAGGCAGACCGGTGGCGGGCAGATCAGCGTCGAGCGTGAGCGCCATCGGTTGCTCGTCTGGCCCGATCGACGGTCCGTTGGTCATGGTGCCGAACGGTAGCCGCCCCACAAGGCTGGCCAGACCCGGGGTGGCTCCCTATGGTGGCGGGCCATGAGTTCTGACCTGTCAGGAAAGACCGCCCTGGTGACCGGGGCCTCCCGTGGCATTGGCGAGGCCATCGCCCGGGCCTTCGACGCCGCCGGGGCCCAGGTGGTGTTGAGCGGTCGAACCGCCGCGGACCTGGACCGGGTGGCCGGTGATCTGACCAACGATCCCCGGGTCCTTCTCGCCGATCTCGCCGCCCCCGGAGCCGGGACGGACCTGGCAACACGAACGATCGCCGAGGTGGGTGGCGTCGACATCCTGGTGAACAACGCCGGCATCCCGATGCGTCGCACGCCGACCCAGTTGACCGAGGAGGACGTCGACCTGGTCTTTGCCATCAACGTGCGAGCGCTGGTGATGCTCACCGTCGGGCTCGGCCCGTCGATGGCGGAGCGAGGCGGGGGTTCGGTCATCAACATCTCCTCTGTCGCCGGTTTGCGGGGTCCGATCGGCCGGGTGGCGTATGCCGGGACAAAAGGGGCGGTCGATGCGATGACCAGGGCCCTCGCCGCGGACTGGGGCTCGAAGGGCATCCGGGTCAACTCGGTCAGCCCCGGTCTGATCGTCACCGACATCTGGGAGGAAAGCAGGCGGACCGTGCCCGGCCTGATCGAGGCGATGGAGGACCACATACCGCTGAATCGCTGGGGCTACGGCGACGACATCGCAGATGTTGCGCTGTTCCTGGCATCCGACGCCAGCCGGTACATGACGGGGGAGACCCTGGCGGTGGACGGGGGCATGACCCGGGTCACCACCGATACGGTCAAGCTCCCCGAACTGGAGGACTGATGATCATCGACGGTTTGGAAATCAACGACTGGTCTCGACCGGTCATCGAAGAGGTCCGCTCCGGTGGTGTCGACGTCGTCCATGCCACCGTCGGTGTTTGGGAGGACCTGGCGGGGGCGATGACCAGGATCGGGGCGTTCCGCCACCTCTGCCGTCACAACAGCGATGTGATCCGCATCGTTCACTCCGTCGAGGAGATGCATCAGGCCAAGGCCGACGACGTGCTCGGTGTTGTGCTCGGATTCCAGAACAGCACGATGCTCGGCGACGATCCGGAGATGGCTCAGATCTTTGCCGACGTCGGCATCCGGGTTGTGCAGCTGACCTACAACATCGCAAACCATCTCGGCTCGAGCTGCTGGGAACCGCACGACGGTGGGTTGACCAGGGCCGGTCACCGGATGGTGTCGGCTCTGAACGACGCCGGCGTGCTCATCGACATCTCCCACGTCGGCAATCGGACCGGGATGGACGCCGCGGAGGCGTCGGCCAAACCGATCGCGGTGACTCACGGAAACCCGCGGAGCTTCTGCGACTCGCCCCGCAACAAACCGGACGAGGTGCTTGATGTGGTCGCCGCGGGTGGTGGCCTGATCGGCTGCACGATGTATCCGCTGTTCATGGGCGGTGCGGATGTCAGCCGCGTCACCTACTGCCGGATGCTGGCCGACCTTGCGGAGCGGATCGGGGTTGATCACGTGGCGATCGGGACCGATGCGGTGCTGGGCTGGCAGGCCGACGCCCTCGGCTGGATGCGAAGCGGGAGATGGGACCGGCCTACCGAACCGGAGGAGATCCCCGACTTCCCGCCGTGGCCCCACTGGTTCGGCGGCCCGAAGGACTTCCCCTCCCTGGCCGACGGCCTCGACGAGGTCGGCTTCGCCCCGGACGAACGGGACAAGGTGCTGGGCGGCAACTGGATCCGGCTGTTCGGCCAGATCTTCGGTTGACGGTTGACGGTTGAGGGTGCCGATGCGGATCGCTCAGCCCGGTTGGGACTCGAGCACCGACGTCGGGATGTCCATCACCCTGGCCCGCAACCATTCGCCGAGGGCCTTCGCCTGGGGGTCCTGACGGGTCGACGCGGCAACCCCCTCCTCCAGCAGCCCGCGGACGACGAAGTTGAGCGACCGGATCTCCGGGAACCGGTAGCGGTCGATCGGCAGCTCGGCGGTCTCCGGCAGCAGCTCTCGGATCCGATCGATGGTCAGTGCACTGTCCAGCCACGCCCAACCGTCGTCGGTCCTGGCGTAGACGCCGAGGTTGGCGTCGCCACCCTTGTCCCCGGACCGTGTCCCGACCACCCGGCCGATCTCGGCCCGCTCGGTCGATCCGGCCGGTGCCACTGCCGGCTCGGCGATGTCGACGGCGAGCGCCGGGCCGCTCGGGTTGACCGATTCGACCATCGTGGTCCTGTCGCCGATGTGGACGTATTGGGGAACAAGGTCTGCGGGCACCACGGCGGGCCGATACACACCGAACGGTGAACCGGCGCTCGGGCCGCCGCCGAGCCCGTACATGCCGGGGATGCTGGACAGGCCGGTGTGGGTCATCGCATCGGAGAACGCCCGTCCCACCTTGCGTTCGTCGCGGTCCTTGACCGAGATCTTCCAGACCGCGGCGGCTTCCTCCTGGCTGTTCGGGTCCGGTTTGTTCGTCCACACCATACGGGTGACGATCGAATCGAAGTCCGACGGTTCGAACGGGCAGGCGTCCCAGAACGCAGCCTCCGCGAACGCCGCCTTCTCCTCGATGTTGAGCCCGGTCAGGGCGACCCCTACCGAGTTCCGGTAGCCACCCATCTGGTTCATCGCCACCTTCAGCGTCTCCGGTGGCGCCTGGCCCTTCACGTCGTGGATCCTGACACGATCCGGCCCGGTCTGTTCGAGCTTGATCGTGTCGAACCGGGTGGTGACATCGGGGCCGAGGTACTCCGGGCCGCCGATCTCGTACAGCAGTTGCGAGGTGACGGTTCCCAGGTTCACCACCCCGCCGGTGCCGTCGTGTTTCCCGATCACCGAGCTTCCGTCCGCCGAGATGTCCGCCCATGGGAACCCGAACCGGGCCCGCCCGCCCTGCTCGGTGTACCCCTCGATCTCATGGAAGAAGGAGTAGTTGCCGCCGGTGGCCTGGGCGCTGCATTCGATGACGTGGCCGGCCGCCACGGCGCCCGCCAGCTGGTCGAAGTCGTCCCTGGCCCAGCCGTGATGCCACGCCGCCGGTCCACAGACGACCGCCGCATCGGTGACCCGGCCGGTGATGACGATGTCCGCCCCCTGGTTGAGCGCCTCCACGATGCCCCAGCAGCCGAGGTAGGCGTTTGCGGTCAGGTACGCGCTCGGATCGCCGAGGTCACCGTCGGCCTGGAACGGGCGGAGGTGACCGGCATCGACCAGTTCAACCGCCCGGGGCATCAAATCGTCGCCGTTGACATAGGCGATGGTGGGGGAGAGGCCGAGCTTGTCCGCAACCTCGGCAACGGCGGCCGCGCAGCCGTCCGGATCGAGACCGCCTGCGTTGGACACCACTTTGATCCCCCGGTCGAGGCAGGCGCCCATCACGTCCTCCATCTGGGAGACGAACGTCCTGGCGAACCCACCGCCCGGTCGCTTGGCCCGGATCCTGCTGAGGATCAGCATGGTCAGTTCGGCCAGCCAGTCACCGGTCAAGACGTCGATCGGGCCGCCCTGCACCATTTCGATCGCTCCCGACGGTCGGTCGCCGAAGAAGCCGGAGCAGTTCCCGATCCGAATTGGTTCTGACATGCGGTCCTTTTCCGGCCGGCGATCCGATCGGCGGCCCGGTCGAGTGGTTGGTGCGGGTCGACCCGACTCTACGGCGTCCCGATGGCCCGGGCCATTTCCCCGGGCTTCGCGGGCCGGAGCGCTCCGCCGGTGTGATCGCAGCTGGCTGAGCGTCATTTCACCGCTACGGGTCGAGCTGCCATAATCGCCAACGTGAAGCCTCTCGACGGGATCAAAGTCATCGAAATGACCAGCTGGATGGCGGCGCCGAGTGCCGGCGCGGTCATGGCCGACATGGGGGCCGACGTCCTCAAGATCGAGCCACCCCGTGGTGACCCGATGCGAGGTCTGGCTCGCCAGCCAAAGGTCCCGGAAGGCGAACCGACGATCGACGCGGCATTCAACGTCGACAACCGGGGGAAACGGTCCGTCACCATCTCGGTCGATCAGCCGGACGGCGCCGACCTGGTCAAGCGGCTGATCGCCGATGCGGACATCTTCCTCACCAACCTCCTGACCCACCGCCAGGAGCGCTACGGCCTTGATCCTGAGTCCCTGCGGGCGGTCAACCCTCGCCTCGTTCATGCCACGCTCACCGGCTACGGCCGGACCGGTCCGGAGGCGGAACGTCCGGGCTACGACGTGACGGCGTTCTTCGGTCGGGGTGGGGTGAGCAACTCGATCGCCGAACCGGGGATCGGTCCGCCTCGGGCCCCGGCCGCCCAGGGCGACCACACCACCGGGCTGGCCATGGTGTCCTCCGTCCTGGCCGCACTTCGGCTCGTCGAACGGACGGGGGAGATGCAGGTGGTGGACGTCAGCCTGCTGGCCACGGCGCTGTGGTCGATGGCCAGCGAACTGGCACCGACCCTGGTCGATCGCCGACAGCCCCGGGCCAGGGATCGACGGAACCAGATCACCGCACTCGGCAACCGATACCCGTGTGCGGACGGCGGCTGGATCATCGTCAACATGCCTGAGGCCCACTGGTGGCCGAAGTTCTGCGACGCGGTGGGCGAATCGGCATGGGGAACGGACCCGGACTTCGACACACCGAAGAAGCGCTTCGACCGGATGCCGGAGATCGTCGACCGGATCGACCAGATCATGATGCAGAAGACCGCCAAGGAGTGGGGGGCGATCTTCGACGAAGCCGGGTTGATCTGGGGGCCGGTGCAGACGCTACCGGAGATCGTCGACGACCCTCAGGCGCGAGCAATCGGCATGTTCGTCGAAATGGAGTATCCCGATGCGGAGGGGACGTTCGAGACCCTGGCCGTACCCATAGCCATCGAAGGCGCGGACATCGGCCCCCGCTGGACCGCCCCGACTCTCGGGGCCGACACCGACGCCGTACTGACCGAGCTCGGTCTCAGCTCGACCGAGATCGCCACACTGCGCGAGCAGGGTTCGATCGGACAGTGACCGCCCCCGGTCCCGACGGTGCCGGGCCGCGGTCCGGTGGCCTGGTCGACGGTCCGGGGTGGCAGCTCTTTGCCTACAGCCTGTGGGTCGGCGGTTGTGTCCTGTTCGCGCTCGTCGCGGCCGACAACCGCGACTGGCTGTCCCTTGCCGCCAGCCTGCTGTTCCTGTTCGGAGTGGTGGCGGTCATGATCCCCCTGGAGCGACAACGGCGGTCCGGGTAACGGCGCCGCACGTTCATTCCCCCGTACGTTTGGGTTCGTTCCCCGGTACGGCCGGGGACCGTGGCGGCCCGGCTCAGCAGTCCGGATTGCCGAGGGCGGCGCACACCTGGGCCAGCCGCTGTTCGCTGAGGCGAAACCAGGCCCACTTGCCCCGCTGCTCCCGATCGAGAATGCCGGCCTTCACCAGTGTGGACAGGTGGTGGCTGACGGTCGGTTGGGAGCGGTCCAGCAGCTCCGGCAGGTCGCAGGCACAACACTCGCCGGAGCGGGCGACCAGATTCACCAGCTTCAGCCGGATCGGGTCCGCCAGGGCCTTGAGAGTGCCGGCAAGCTCGTCGGCGTCAGCATCCGTGAGGGACGGTCCGAGCAGCGGCGGGCAGCAGGCGTCATCAGCGGGGGCACCGGCGGCGGTGCCGGCGGGTGTTTGAGACGCCGATGTTGAGGTTGCCATGGTCCCAGTTTGCCACAACCGGCTGCGTTCACTCGCCAGGAGCCCGAATTCATATCGAAGAATCTCGATATATCTGACTCAAACGTATTGACGTACATAGATATGAGTCGATAGGATAGGCAATATCATATCGACAGTCGTCGAAATGACGATGGCAAGGTGCTATCGTCGGAAGCGGTATGGATCGGGCACCGATCGGGCTCGGTCCAACACCGGAAACACAGGAGCAGATCATGCGCGTACAACTGGCACTGAACGTCGAGAACCTGGAGGAGTCGATCGACTTCTACACCAAGATGTTCGCCACCGAGCCGTACAAGGTGAAGGAAGGTTACGCCAACTTCGCCATCGCCCAGCCACCGCTGAAGCTGGTGCTTTTTGAGATCCCGGGGGCCGGCGGCACCCTCAACCACCTCGGGGTGGAGGTCGAACGGGGTGAGCAGGTCGAGGCGGCCGAAGCCCGCATCTCCGGCACGGGCCTGGAGACCTCGGGGGTCGATGAGGTCGTCTGCTGCTATGCGGGCAAGACCGAGACCTGGGTCGAAGGACCGGATACCCGATGGGAGTGGTACGTCAAGCAGAGCGATGAGGACGTGCTGGAGTACGCCAAGGTCGGCGACGGCCCGGCGGACTGCTGCAGCTGACCGCTCGACGCGGGAATCGGTAACGACGGACGCCGCCGGTCAGCGGCCTTTCCAGGTCGGGGTCCGTTTCTCGGCAAAGGCCAGCGGACCCTCCCTGGCATCCTCTGAAGCACCCATTTCCACCACCGCGTCAAAGCGGTGGTGGAATGCTGTTGGCAGGTCCATGTCCAGCCCCATCATCGCCGCCTCTTTTGTGGCCCGGATGGAAAGCGGTGCCCCGAGCAGGATGTCGTCGATGAGACGGTCCACGGCGGCGTCCAGTTCTTCGTAGGGAACAACGTCGTTGACCAGCCCCAGTTCCCTGGCTCGGTCGGCGGTCATGGTCCGGCTGGTCAGCAGGTACTCCATCGCCAGCTTCAGCGGGATCTGCCGGGGAAGCCGGTGCACGCCACCGCCGCCGGCATAGATGCCCCGGCGCGGTTCCGGCAGGCCGAACGTGGCATGGTCGGCGGCGACGACCAGATCGCAGGCCATCGCCACCTCGAACCCACCGCCGAGTGCCACCCCGTTGACCCGGGCGATCAGCGGCTTTGTGTAGTGAAACCGTTCGATCAGCTTGGTGACCTGGTCCATCAGCGCAGCGTCCTCCGCCTGGGCCTCGGCCGACTCCCGGCGCATCGCCGAGAGGTATTTCAGATCGCGCCCGGCACAGAACGACCTGTCCCCGACGCCCGTGACCACCACGACCCGGACATCGTCATCGGCTTCGGCCTCATCAAGCAGGTCACTCCATTCCTTGTGGGCCGGAGTGTTGATGGCGTTGCGGACCTCCGGCCGGTTGATGGTGATCCTGGCCACGTGGTCCCGTGGTTTCTCGTAGAGGAAGTACTCCAGCTCCGTCATGACCGCTCGTTTCCAGTCGGGATGACGGACAGTAGCACCGACCATCGAGCGGAGCGCAGGGGGAGCGGCGGGGTGGTCTGCGCGTGGTCAGCCGATCCACTCGCCTTCGAGGACCTCTCGCGGCATGGCTCCGACACCGATGTCGATCTCTCCGTCGGCCGTGATCGTCACGTAGCTCGGGGTTCCGGTGATACCCAGCTCGTCCCACAACGTCTTGGTTCCTCGCAGGTGCGGGATACCCGAGGCCTCACCTTCTTCGATGAACGCAAGGATGGCCTCGTCGCCCTTGTCGACCGGCATGCCGACCATCGTGTATCGGTCCCGGTGTTCGATCGCTGCCCGTGTGACCACAGGGGCTTCCCGTCGGCACGTACTTCAGAACGCACCCCAGAACCACAGAATCACCGGTTTTCCGTTGATGGACGCCGGATCGAAGACGTCTCCGTCATAGGTGGGGAGGGCCAAATCGAGGACGACCTGGCGGGTCTCCGGAACGGCGGTGGCCTCGGCGGCTTCCGAAGCGGCTGCGTCGCCATCGACCGCGCCGTCAGAGCCACCGCACGAAACGAGCAGCAGCGCGGCCGCCGCTACCACTGCGATCGGCGTTCCCCGCACGCCCGGCCGCCCCGGCCGCCACCGGCGGGAGCCGGCGTGTGCACCAGGGGCGACGGTCACCGCGCTCAGTCCTGTCCGTCTGCTGTGGCCGCTTTCCTGTCGGACGCCAGATGGCCACGACGATGGCCGCCCGTCCAATCCTCGGATGCCGGTTCTGCACTGGTACCACCGAGGATGTTCAGCTGGGGGACCTCTCGAAGGCTGCGCTTCATCTCGGCGAAACCGGGGAAGGCGGCCAGGGTGGTGACCGCGTTCCACAGCGGCACCGCATCGGCCGGGTCCGGGACCCGGGAGATCACCGGACCGAAGAACGACATCGGGTTATCGGCCTGACCCTGGAAGGTGATGATCGGCGTGCCGACGTCCCGACCGGTGCGGGACAGCGCCAGCTCGGTCTCGGCCTCCAGCAATCCGTCCCAGGAGGTGTCGTCGAGGGCGTTGGCATAGGACGTGGGAAGTCCTGCCGCCTCCAGCACCTCGACCGCATGTTCGGAGGAGCTCAGGTGCTGGCGCATGCCGGAGCCCTGCTCCCGATCCCAGTAGCTCCTGCCGTACGCCGTCACCAGCGCACCCATCGGCTCCCTCCCGAGGTCGTTCCGGATCGCGGCCGCAACACGCAGCATGCGAAGCCCGGCGGTGTGACCGTGTTCGTACTCAGGCGGGAACTCGGTGGCGTAGTCCTTGTCCTTGTTGAGGATGCGAAGCGAGATGAACCGCCAGTCGACCGAGTAGTCGGTCTGCTCCACCACCTGCTCAACCCAGCGGGAGGTGATCCAGGCAAACGGGCAGACCGGATCCCAGAAGAACTCGATGTCGTAGGACGGATCGGACGGGGGCGCACTCATGTTCACAACCTATGGCAACCGGACCGGCTGGGCCAGAATTCCGAGCTCCGCTCGCGGCTACGCTTCGGCGGTGGCCCAGATACACGGAGAACGGTTGATCGGCGATCTTCGGACGCTCCGGACCTTCGGTGCGACCGAGACGGGGGTGGTCCGTCAGACCTTCTCCGACATCGACATGGAGGCCAGGCGCTGGCTGCAACAGCAGATGGTCGATGCAGGACTCGATGCGTCGATAGACGGTGTCGGCAACGTCTTCGGCCGCTCGCCGAACCCCGGCCCGACGTTGATCATCGGTTCCCACTCGGACACGCAGCCCCGCGGTGGATGGTTGGACGGCGCGATGGGGGTGCTGTACGGCATCGAGATCGCCCGCTCCCTCAGGGAGAATCAGTCAACCGCCGGCCTCTCGGTTGACGTGGTCTCCTGGGCGGACGAGGAGAGTACCTACGTGAGTTTCCTGGGAAGTCGGTCCTTTGTGGGCGAACTGCCGGATGAGGATCTGTCGGCCACAAACGCCGGTGGCGAGTCCGCAGCAGCGGCGATCGAGCGGGTGGGCCTCGGCGGGGTGCCGCGGGTGACCCTGGAGCCGGATCGACACCGGTACTACTTCGAGCCCCACATCGAGCAGGGTCCCTACCTCGAGGAGCGGCGGCAACGGATCGGTGTTGTCACCTCGATCGTGGGGATCCGAGCCGCGTCGGTGACGTTTGTCGGCGAGCAGAACCATGCCGGCACCACGCCGATGAACCGTCGGGCCGACGCCGGTGTCGCCCTGTTCGACTATGCGGTTCGGATGCGGGAACGGGTGGCCGCCGCGGCGGGCCCGACCAGCGTGTGGACCATCGGGAACGCAACCCTGGAACCGGGGGCACAGAGCATCATCCCCGGTCGAGCCTCGCTGACCGTTCAGTGGCGGGACGCCGATGAGGACACGCTGGACCGGATGGAGGCGGCCATCGTCTCGGCCGCCGACGAGGTCGACGGGGCGGGCCCCGTCCGGGTCGAGGTGTCGCCGTCGCGGGTCAAGGTGCCACCGGCCGGGATGGATGCGGTACTTCGTGGCCACCTCGCTGACGCTGCCGCGCAGCGTGCGCCGGGGGAGTGGGCCGAGATGCCAAGCGCCGCCGCCCACGACGCCATGATCCTGGCCGAGCACCTGCCGTCGGCGATGCTCTTCATACCGAGTATCGGCGGGATCAGCCACGACTTCGCCGAGGACAGCCTGGAGGAGGACATCGTCCTTGGTTGTCAGGTGATGGCCGACGCTGCGGAATCGCTGTTGCAGTCGGCCTGAGACCCGCCACCGGAACGACATCGGGCGGCCGGTGATCCGGCCGCCCGAGTCAAACGGGTTTCAGTTGATGAATCGGTACGGTCGGCCGATCAGGCGCCGACGCGCTCCACGATCGTGGCGTTGGCCATGCCGCCACCTTCACACATGACCTGGAGGCCGTACCGGCCGCCAGTCCGCTCCAGCTCATTGAGGAGGGTGCTCATCAACTTGGTGCCGGAACTGCCCAGCGGGTGGCCGAGCGCAATGGCCCCGCCGTTGACGTTGACCTTGCTCATGTCCGCGCCGGTCTCCTTCTGCCAGGCCAGCACAACCGAGGCGAACGCCTCGTTGACCTCGAACAGGTCGATGTCGTCGATGGTCAGGCCGGTCTTCTCCAGGATCTTCTTGGTCGCCGGGATCGGGCCCTTGAGCATGGTGACCGGATCGGTACCGGCCAGGGCGAAGGAATGGAACCGGGCCCGGGGCTTGAGGCCGAGCGCGTCCGCCTTTTCGGCACTCATGATGAGCACGGCCGAGGCACCGTCGGTGATCTGCGACGAGTTGCCCGCCGTGATCTTGCCGTCCTCCTTGAACGCCGGCTTCAGCCCGGCAAGGGTTTCCGCCGTCGTCCCAGGCCGAATGCCCTCGTCGGCGGTCATCATCTCGGTCTTGCCGTCGATCTCGATCGGGGTGGGGATGATCTCGTGCTCGAACCGGCCCTCGGTGGTTGCGGTCTCCGCCCGCTGCTGGCTCTGGGCGCCGAAGCGGTCGAGATCCTCGCGGCTGAGTTCGTACTCGTCGGCGATCATGTCGGCGCCGATGCCCTGCGGCGGGAGACCGGTGTCGGCGTACCGCTCCTGCATGGGGTCGGAGAAGGGCAGGCCCATCTTTCCTTCGACGACCGATGCACCCATCGGGGTCCGGGTCATGACCTCGACCCCGGCGGCCACCACGACGTCATAGGCGCCGGCCAGCACACCCTGGGCGGCGAAGTGCAGCGCCTGCTGGCTGCTGCCGCACTGGCGATCGACCGTGGTTGCCGGCACGGACTCCGGCCAACCGGCGGCGAGCACGGCGTTTCGGCCGATGTTCAACGACTGTTCACCGACCTGCATGACGCAGCCCATGATCACGTCGTCGACCAACTCCGGGTCCAGGTTGTTCCGCTCCTGGAGGGCCTTGAGGACATGGGCCGCCAGGTCGGCGGGGTGCCAGTCCTTCAGCTTGCCGTTCCGGCGGCCTCCGGGGGTTCGTACTGCGTCAACGATTACTGCTTCTGGCATATCTGTCTCCTTGAGTGCTGCCGGTGGGGGGTTGATTGGTGTCCTTGTTCTGTGGTGTTTTCGTTCGTCTGCTGCGTTCGGTGGTTCGGTTTGTCAGGGGAGCCTGCAGGCCTAGTCGGTGGCCTGCGTGCGACCGGTCATGTTCTCCTGGAGCTGCACCAGCACCGCTGCGAGGTGCTGGCGATCCTCCCGGGAAATCCCGGCCCGCAGGTCATCCCGGACCGCATGGTCGATCGCCGCGATGCGGTCCACCAGTTGCCGGCCCTCGGCGGTGACGCCGATCAACCAGACCCTGCGGTCCTCCGGGTCTGGCAGGCGCTCCACCAGTCCTCTGGCCTCCAGTTGATCGATCATGGTGCCGGTTGCCGCCCGTCCAAGGGCCATACGTTCGGCCAGGGTGGTCTGGGTGTTTGCGCCGAAGTCGGCGACGTAGGCCAGGAGGCTGGCCTGGGAGAGGTTGAGCCCCAGCTCGGCGAAGGCTTCGTCGTAGAAGCAGCGGATCTGCCGGGCGGTGGCCATGATGGTGCTCTCGACCCGAAGCCAGGGCGGAGCGTCCAGTTCATGATTCGTGGCCACCACGAACAGGGTACTGGGTCCGCGATCAATGTCCTAGCTCATACTGTCGCTGATCTGACTGTATGGCTCCATACGGTCATCGGAGATCGCTCACGTGCCGAGGGTGCCGATGATCTGCACCACCCGGTCGATCTCCGCCTCGGTGTTGAAGTAGTGCACCGATGCCCGGACCACGTTGTCCAGATCCCGCTCCGGGAAGTCCAGCGTCGCGGAGGCTCGCCCGGTGACCGAGACGTTGATCCCGAGGTCCCGAAGGTGGGCTTTGATGGCCGCCGGATCGTGGCCGTCCACGGTGAAGGTGACGATCGCACAGCGCTCGGCACCCTTGTCCCGAACGGTCACACCGGTCAGCGCGGCCAGTCCTGCACGCAACCGGGCGGCCAGGGAGGCGTTTCTGGCTTCGATGTTGTCGATGCCTACCGCACTCGTGTAGCGCAGCGCCTCGGCAAGGCCGACCTTGCCGGCATAGAACACCTCATACGGCTCGAACCGCCCGGCGGACGCGTCCGGGGTGATGTGCATCGGGCTGTCCCAGCTGGCGCCCTGCATGTCCACGCCGGCCGGGTTGCTCATGACGGCCAGGGCGTCATCGTTTGCGAACACCATGCCGGTGCCCCTCGGCCCCCGAAGGAACTTCCGGCCGGTGAACGACAGGATGTCGCAGCCGATTTCGTCGATGTCGACCCGCATCTGTCCGACCGACTGGCATGCGTCGAGCTGGTAGAGAATCGGGGTGCTGCGGAGCACTTCGCCGACCCGGATCGCCGGGTTGACCAGACCGCCCTGGGTCGGTACGTGGGTGATCGACACCAGCCGGGTCCGCTCGTCGAGCAGACCGGTCAGGGCGTCGACGTCGACCTGACCGTGCTCGTCGTCCGGCACCACCACAACGTCGACGCCCTGGATTTCCCTGGCTCGCAGCAGGCCCGCCATGTTGCTCGGGTATTCGGCCTTTGTGGTCAGAACCCGATCGCCGGGTCGGAAGCGGAGTGAGGAGAACGCCGCATTCCAGGCCCGGGTTGCCGACTCCACAAAGGCCCAGCTCCGGGGCGAGCCGCCGACAAGGGCCGTCACCGCGTCGTAGACGGCAGCGAGATCATCCGCCCGGGCGTCCGCAATTTCGTAACCGCCGATCTCCGCTTCGGTGGTCAGGTAATCGATGACGGCATCGAGCACCGGCTTCGGCGGAAGGCTGGACCCTGCGTTGTTCAGGTGGGTTACCGACGCGCAACCGGGTGTTTCGGCCCGAATGCGGTCAAGGTCGATGACCTCGGAGGCTGTGCCTGGTGGGGTCGGTCCGCTTGTCATCCGGCAACGATACCGGGGCGGGCTGTCCCGGCCGCCACCGTTCGGTCACCGGTCGGCAGGCTAAAACGAGATCGGACCGAGCCGAGCGGCTCGGTCCGATCTGCGGTTGTGAGAAGCGTCGCCTCCCACGCACTACCCGCCAAGGGCAATGCCGCACTGACCACAGTTCAGGGTCAGTGCGGCAGGTGTCTGCGGTGCGGCGGTTGCAGACACAACAACCCGCTGACCGGGCCGAAGGGCCGGGTCATGCCGGTCGTAGTACTGGCCGGCCGGTACATAACCGGCCGAGGTCTGGATGCGGGTTCCGTCAACGACAACGTAGGAACCGCCGTCACAGCTGACCGCATTCAGTTGGGTGACCGAGCCGTCGCCGCCCAGCACGTAATGGGCCCGGCAGTCGGTGAAGAGTTCGGTCAGGACACCGCGGATGATCACCATCTGGTCCGGCCCATCCGCAGGCATCGTGGTGTCCGGAACGTCCGGTCCGGTGCCCGGGCCGAGCTGTTTTGTCGTCGGCGGGGCCAGCAGTGAGTCCGGGTCGACGGTTGACGACGTCGAGTCCGGGTCGTCGCCTGCCGCGGTGGTGCTGGATCCCGTGGCGGCGGAGGTCGTCTCGGAGGAGGCGACCGTGGTTGTCGTCGACGGCTGCTCGGCCTCGTCGGTCTCGGCCGACTGTTGACCGGCGCCGTTAGCGTCGGCGGCGGAGGCATCGCCGTCTTCAGAGGACGCGGTGCTGGACGGTGGCAGCTCGACGGTGAGTTCACCGTTCACTGCCCCGTCCTGCACCGCGGCGGATGTGTGCGTGTTGTCGGCTTCGACCTGGCCACCGTTGGTGGCGTCGACATCCAGGCTCGAGGAGGGGCGGAGGGCAACGTACGAGGCGGCGGCAAGCGCCACGAATGCCGCGGCGATGGCCAGCGCGTACCCCTGGTCGAAGCGCCGCCGGGCCGGCAAAACGGCCACCGGCGCAGGCGCGGTCTCAGCCCGGGCGCCGGCATCCGGCACCGTCAGACGATCCAGCATGGCGAACCGCTCGGCCACCAGCGGGTCGTAGTCGCCGTGTTCCGGCTGCTCGAAGTTCTCGCCGTCGAAGGTCATTGCTGTCCCAGCCTTTTTCTCAGGTGCTCATGTGCTCGATGAAGCTGCACCCGCACCGTGCCTGATGATGTGTTCAGCAACTCTGCGATCTCCGCGGGCCGGAACCCGCCGGCATAACGCAGCACCACAATGGTGCGCTGTTGATCCGAGAGGGTCTGGAGCAGATCGACGAACTCGACGAGCGACGGGTCGTCGAGACCCCGATCGCCGAGCGTCCGATTGTCCAGGGCAAGGTGCTCAAGATCGAGCGAGATCGCCTCGGACCTGGCCCGACGTTCGGCCATCATCCCGGCGGCGATCCGGAAACCGGTTCGCCATACCCAGGCCTGCGGTTCTCGGATCTGGTCGCCCCGGGAGAACGCCTGACTGAACGTCTCGGCGGCAGCCTCGGTCGCGGTGTCCGCGTCGCCCGTGTACGCCAGGAGAGACTTCCAAAGCCGGTCGTGCTGGCTGCGGTAGACCTCTTCAACCGGATCCATCAACAGGACTTTCATACCACCGTTACAGGGGCGGCAGAAGGCCGGATCGTTAACACCGGTCGAAGATAATCAGGAAAGCCCGGTCGTCGGCAGCGTCGACAGCTGCTTTTTGTCGTGCCCGTAGAGCAATCGGCACCCGGAATCCCGCAGTTTTCCAAGTGTTCTCATCGATTCCCGCTGCTGGTCCAGGTCGTGGCCGAACCGGGGTACCAGCATGTCGTCGAGCATGCGTTCAAAGTAGACACAGTCCGCGGTCAGGATCACCGGGCCGCTGTCCAGCTCCACGCGAAGGGACTGGTGGCCGGCCGTGTGGCCCGGCGTCGGTATGCAGACCAGGCGCCCATCGCCGAAGACGTCGTGTTCGCCGTCGACCAACTCCAGGTCGTGGCCGTGGTTGTAGTCGTCCGGGTTGTACACCCCTTGCTCGATGAGTCGGCTGTCCTGCCCCGCCTCCCATTCCGTGCGCTGTGAGATCACTCGGGCGTCCGGAAGCTGTTCCGTCCCACCCACGTGGTCGAAGTGGAGGTGGCTGAAGATCATGTGCGTCACGTCCGACGGCCGGATCCCCCTGGCGGAGAGTTTTGCCGAGACCTCGTCGCCCGGTTCGTAGACCGGTCGGAACGCGCTCGCCGTACGTCCCAGTCGCGTGACGTCGTGCTGCAACTCGACGTGCATGCCGTTGTCGAACAGGACAAGGCCGGCCGGGTGTTCGATCAGCCAGCTGACGATGGGAAGGGTGATGGTCCCGTCTTCGCCGGTCACCACCTTGGCCGCAGCGTCGATGCGACCGACGTCCAGCGGTAGCAGTCTCATACGGTTCCCCTTTGTTCGGTTCGGTGGCTCCGGTCAGCGGCCGCTACAGGCCGGCCCAGAACCCAGCGAGTCCTGCGGCTGCGGTTCCCGGGTCCTCGATCATCCACCAGTGGCCCCGATCGGCAAGCGTCAGTTGCGGGGCGTCCAGTTGCCTGGCCATCTCGGCGCCCAGCTCGGCGGAGACATAGGGGTCGTCGGTGGCGTTGATCACAAGACCCGGCGGCCGGTTTGCGTTGAGCACCCGACCGCCCAGCTCGGCCAGGGCCGGTTGGGCGGCCGCGCGATAGAGCGTGAGCACGCAGCGGCCCATCTCCTCGGTCAGCCCGTCGGCGAGCGAGTCGGCGATGTCCGGTGTCATGCCGAGGCCGGCGAACATTGCAGCCCGCTCCTCCCGGGGAAGCGACACCATCGCCCCGATCGCCTCCTCACCGGCATCCGGGGTCTGCCAGACCTGAGCCATGTCGTGCCAGACGTAGTCGGGGTGCAGCAGGCCCGCACAGTCGGCCGCCCAGGACCGGAGCTGACCGGTCTCCTCGGCCAGCAGCCCAAAGACGTGGCCCGCCCCCCAGTCGTGGCCGACCAGATCGATCGGGCCGTCGATGGCGGCGAGCTCGTCCCGCAGCCACTGGACGTACACGGCCGGGGTGGCCGCCCAGCCCGCCGGGGCCGGCGCACCGAATCCGGGTGGCGACAGCGCCGCCACGTCGGAGACGCCCTGCTCGGCCAGGGCGTCGATCAACGGACCCCAGATCTGGTCCGTCTCCGGGTTTCCGTGAACAAAGACCGCTGTCATCTTCGGTGACCTCCCCTTGGCCGTTACGTTCGTGCCACGACGAACTGTAGGTGATCGGGCCGCATCGGGCGGAATGCGCCAGGTACCGGTCACCGTGTCGATGGCGGGTCGCGCCGCGGTCGGGGGTGGGTCGTTCGGCCCAGACACACCGATCAACCCGCATGGGCCACTCGGTCGACCGTTCCTCACCAGCGGCCGTCGGCGGCCGACGAGGAGCGGTATGTGTAGAGAGCGAGGGGGCTGTGGCCAGAGGCCCTAGCCCACCCGTCGACGTCGACCCGGAGACCGTTCAGGTCCGAGCCACCCGCCGAAATGGACGGTGGGTGGGCATTCGCCATGTCCGGGTTCTGATCGCCGTCGACCTCGGCCTGCTGCTTGCGCTGCTGGTCGGGGTCGGCGTTGGGTACCGGCCCTTCGGCGATGGGGTAGGTAACGGCCCGGTCCGCCAGGACCTTGAGCCGATTCTCTTCGGCGGTGCGTCCCTTCTTGTTCTTGTCACCACGGGCCTTGCGTTGGTCATGCTGTGGCGGCAGGACCGGCAGGTCAGCCGCGCCCGGTCGGATACGGCACGAGGCGACCGTCGGTTCGCCCTCGTGGGGCTTCGATCCCCGGCGGTTGTTGTGCCCGTCGTTGTATTGCTGCTCTTCGGCGGGATGGCGGCGGCCCTGTTCACAGGATCGGACACCGTGACCGGCAACCAGTTCGGCACCGGCTGTTTCGACGCCCAGATCGAAGCGGTCCAGCAGGGAGCCGTGACGAACAGCGCTGAAGGGGTGCAGACGGTCACCATCACCGCGGTCGAGCCGACCCGCTCCGTCGCCTTCATTTCGGTCCGCAGCAACAGTGCCGCGCCAGCGGACTCCATGATTCTGGCCGAACTGGCATCGGCGACACAGCTCAACCTCACCAGGCGGACCGACAACCCCTCGCCGCCCTCGATAACCGTGAACTGGACCGTCGTCGAGTACCGCTGCGGGGTCACCGTTCAGCGGGGGACCACTGCGGGGAACGGCCTGTCCACGATGGACGTGGCGGTCACCGAGGCACCGACCGCCAACAGCTTCGTGGTCACCTCGGCGGTCACCGACCGTTCGGATGCCGCACACGACGGCGACGACGATCACCTCGCCACGCTCATCGGTTCGACCACACTCCGGTTCAGTACGGCGACCGGCGGCGCGCTACCGACCAACCACGACTACGGCTGGCAGGTGGTCACCTTCGACGATCCGGCGGACGCCCAGGTCCAGCGAGGGACCGTCACGCTGACCGCCACGAATTCGGAAACCATCACGTTGACCACCGCCGTCGACCCGGCGACCACGATGGTCCTGGCGACGGCCGCCGGAGCCGGGACCGGTTCCGACATCGGCGAGCGTCTGGCCAGGGTTCATCTGTCCTCGTCGACGACCGTCGAGGTGACGCGACTCCTCGCCGGCGATGCACTCGAGGTGGCGGTCCAGGTCATCGACTTCGGAGACGGCACCGTTGTCCAGCACGGCGTGCTCAACATGGCCGCAGCCGCAACAACAGCGGCGGTAACCGTCGGCCCGGTCGACACCGGCCGAACGTCCGCGCTCTCGACGATCAACGGGCCGGGTTCGGTCAGCGGTGGTGCGAGCGACATGGCCGCCTCGGCGGTACTCGGCGAAGCCGCCGCGACGTTCACCGTCACCGACGCAACCACGGTCACGGTGCAGCGCGCCGCCTCGGCGGCGGCCGCCAGCTTCGGATGGCAGCTCGTCCAGTGGGGCGGACCAGCGTGGTGGGACACCGACTACCCGTTCAGACAGCGGATAGACGTGACCACCACCAGCACGGCCGCTCCGGACGACTACACCGTCTCCGTTGTCGTCGACCACCTCGATCTGGTCAACAGCGGCCTGTCGCTTTCCGGCGGTGGTGATCTGCGGATCCTTCGCTGGGACGGCTCGGCCTGGGTGGAGCTCAACCGGGTCCTCGATGACAACAGCAGCTGGGGGAGTGCAACGACCACGCTGTGGTTCCGCACGACGGACCCCATAGGCACCGCATCGACCGACTCCTACTGGCTGTATTTCGGCAACGGCTCGCCGGCAGCGGCGGCGGATGACCCCGAGGAGGTCTGGCTGCTCCATGAGGACTTCGAGTCCGGAACCCTTGGCGACTTCGAGGACGTCACCGCCGGCACCACGTGGTACGGGGCCGACGCCTGGTCGGCCAGGATCCCGCTGGTCGTCCAGTCGTCCCTGGTCGACGCCGACCTGCTGGACTTCCGGGTCTACGTCGAGTTCACCAGCGCCGCACTGGGGGCCGGTGCGGCGGCCGACGGAGCCGATATCCGATTCACCACCGATGACGGCGTCACCGGCATTCCCCACGAGCTCGAGAGCTGGGATGCGGGAACGGGCACGGTCAAGGCCTGGGTCCGGGTGCCCCGGGTCTCCTCCAGCGCGGATACGACGCTGTACCTGTTCTACGGCGCGGCCGACTCGCCGGATCGGCAGGACCCGGGCCAGGTGTGGCGACACAGTGCCGGCGTGTGGCATCTCTCCCGAGATCCTGGCGGCCACGGCCCGCACCTTGAGGACTCGTCCGTTGCGGGCCGCGACGGGCTCAGCGTCGGGTCTATGGGGGCCGGCGATCTTGTCGCCGGACGGACCGGGCTCGGCCTTGACCTCGACGGAATCGACGACGGGCTTGTCGCCCAACCCTTCGAGGTGGTCGGCAAGACACTGACCGCCTCCGGATGGGTGAGGTTGGATTCGGTGACCGGCGACCAGGTGATCGTGGCCAAGGCCAACAGCGCAACCGATCGCATCCTGGCCCTCGGCACAACCGGCACGCAGGCCGTCTTCGAGGTTCGTGCCGGGTCCAGCACAACAACCGTCACCGGTGGAACGATCGGCACCGGGACCTGGCACCATGTGGCCGGCACCTGGAACGGTGTCGCACTGGACCTCTACGTCGACGGGGTGTGGGTGGCCACCACCGGGGCCACCGGCGACCCGGGTCGCGACGCCGCCATGCCGGTCACGCTCGGTGTGTTGGATGACGGGACGCGACCGCTTGACGGCGTCCTCGACGAGGTCCGGCTTGAAACAACGACCCGGACCGACGACTGGCTGCTGGCGACCTACCGCAATCAGTCGAACCCGGCGGCCTTCGTGGTTGCGGGTGCGTCGCAGTCGGTGACCGCGTTCGATCAGGGCAGCTGGACCTATCGGAAGCCGCTTGCCGTTCTGGCCCAGTCGGTGGATGCCACGTTGACCGATCAGCCGGTGCTGGTCGACATCGTCGACCCGGAGCTGGTGGGCAACATCCAGACCGACGGCGACGACGTGGTGTTCACCGCAGCGGACGGGTCCACCAGGCTGGACCATCAGTTGGAGTCGGTCGACGCCGCAACGGGGGCGGTCACCGCATGGGTCAGGCTTCCGTCGCTCAGCGCCGACGCGGCTACACCGTTCTTCGTCTATTTCGGTAACGGCACTGCCGAGGACCAGCAGGACCCCGCCGGGGTGTTCGGTCCCACCTCCGATCTGGTGGTGCACGGCTCGTGAGGGCGGACGACGTGATCACCGAGTTCGTACCGCCGCCGGAGCGGCCGTTCCTGGAGACGCCGGTGCCCCGCAGCCGGTGGATCGTCGCTTCCGTTGTCGCCGTTGCGTTCTCCTTGATTGCCTGGACGTTGACCCCGACCCCGACCACGCAGCGGATCGACACCGCCGTCTCCTCCGGGAACCTGGTCATGGTCACCGGGAACGGCGGTTACAACTTGAACAGCGACAGCGAGAAGAGGACACTCTTCGAGGCGTTCGGGTGGACGGTCACCGCAATCGACGACAACAGTTCGGCCGGCGCGTTCGCCGCCGCTGCGGCGGCCAATGATGTGATGTATCTGAGCGACAGCACAAGCAACGCCGGCGATGACGTCCGGGACCTGGACATCGGTCTGCTCGTTGAAGATCACAACAGCTTCAACGAGGTGCTGTACTCCAGCTCCAGCTCCATCCCGTGGTCCGTCGACGTCGCGATGGACATCGTCGATACCGGGCACTACATCACCTCCGGCTTGAGCCTGGGCAACCTGACCATCTACGGCACGTCTGACTACGTCAGCTACTGGAACGCCGGAAGCATCGCACTGCCGTCCGGAGTTGAGGTTCTGGCCGACTCCATCTCAAACACGAACTATGCGGCGCTGATGGTTGCGGAGACCGGCGCGGCCCTGCTCTCGTCGCAGACGGCGGCCAACCGCCGGGTCTGGGTCCCCACGGACCTCACGGACGCCTCGAGCTTCAACAGCACGTACGAGAGTCTTCTGGAGCGGTCGCTGGAGTGGGCCGCCGGATTCGACGCAACCCCGACCGTAACCGTGAACTCCACCGGCGACGGGGTGGACAGCAACATCGGTGACAACATCTGCAGCACCGGTGGCACCAACAGTTCGGGCGCAACGGAGTGCACCCTCCGGGCGGCCATCGCCGAGGCGAACGCATCCAGCATCGTCAACACGATCGAGTTCGCCATGCCGACCGGTGAGGCCGGCTACACCGGCGCCTGGTGGAACATCGCCGTCGGCACCAGCGAGCTCCCGGAGATCATCGACGACGTGACCATCGACGGCTCGACCCAGACCGGCTACAGCTCCAGTCCGCTGGTGGTGATCGACGGGTCGACCATCACGTCTCCGACGGACGGTGACGGGATCCGGGTGACGTCCGGTGCGGTCACGCTCCGCGCGCTGTCGGTGGTCGATGCCCCCGGTGACGGCATCGACCACGGCGGCACCGGTTCGATCGAGGACTCCTACGCCGGTCTGCTTCCGGACGGCACAGCAGACGGCAACGGCGAGGACGGGATCCGGGTGACCGGAAGCAGCATGACCCTGAGCGGCAACACCAGTTCGGCAAACAACACCGGCATCCGGGTCGCCGCGGACACCACAACGCTTGTCAGCAACAAGATCGGCACCAACCCGGCCGGCGATGCGGCCAGAGGGAACCTCACTGTCGGCCTGCGGATCGAAAGCGGTACGCCCTTGACCATTGGCGGCATCGGGGTGGGCAACGTTATCTCGGCGAACGGTAGGGATGGCATCTGGTTCACCGGTGGATCCAGCATCGTGGTTGAGGGCAACAACATCGGTGTCGCCGCTGACGGCACCACCCCGATGGCGAACGGGTCCGCCTCCAACTACGAGGCGATCGACCTCACCGGCGCAACCGGGACGGTCCGCATCGGCGGCACGGCAGCAGGAGCGGGGAACACCCTGTACGGCAGCGGAGACGGGGTGAGGGTGACCGGCTCGGTCACCGCCACGATCCTCGGCAACTCGATCTCAAACAGCACCGGCCTCGGTATCGACCTCAACGACGACGGGGTCACCGCGAACGACGCCGGAGACGGCGACTCCGGACCGAACGATCTGTTGAACTTCCCGGTCATCACCGACTCCGACGAGGCCGCCGGCACCGTGTCGGTCGACTATCAGCTCGACGCCCCGGCCGGGAACTACCGCATCGAGTTCTTCGAGAACCCCTCGGGAGCGGGGACCGGGGGCTATGGGGAAGGTCAGAACTTCGTCCACGGTGTCACAGTCACCCACGGCGGGACCGGGGTTGAGTCCTTCTCGACCTCCTACAGCGGTGCCGGAAGCGTGCCGCTGACCGCGACCGCCACCCAGGACCTTGGCGGCGGCTCCTACGGGGCGACCTCGGAGTTCTCGCTTGCCATCACCACCTGCAGCGACGGCGACGGCGACGGGCTCTGCTCCCACCTCGAAGCGCTGCTCGGTGACACCGACGGCGACGCGACCGCCAACTCGGCCGACAGCGACGACGACAACGACACCACCCTCACCGGGTCGGAGTCGGCAGACCCGAACGGCGACGGCGACCCGCGGGATGCGTTGGACTCCGACCGGGACGGCCAGCCGGACTACCTGGACCGGCCGAGCGACAGCACCACCGGGCTGGCGGTGGGAGAGCAGAAGATCTCCGAAACCACCGGCGGTGGGCCGGACCTGGACGGCGACGACCGGTTCGGTCGGGGGGTCGCGGCCATCGGTGACATCGACGGTGACGGCATCGTCGACGCGGCCATCGGCGCCTCCGACGGTGACGACGGTGGTACCGACCGGGGTGAGGTCCATGTCTTGCTGCTGAACGCCGACGGCACGGTGAAGACCAGCCAGAAGATCTCCGACACCGACGGCGGCCTCGCTCGAAGTCTGGCCGACGGTGATGAGTTCGGCCGATCGGTGGCCGGGCTCGGTGACCTCGACGGTGACGCCATCCCCGACCTGGCGGTCGGCACCCCCGGTATCGACGACGGCGGCACCGATCGTGGCGCGGTGCACATCCTCTTCCTGAACAGCGACGGCACCGTGAAGGCGGAGACAACGATTTCCCAGTCCGGCGGGGGTGGACCCGGCCTCGGCAACAGCGACGGGTTTGGTACCTCGGTGGCCGGCCTCGGTGATCTCAATGGTGACGGCCTGCCCGACCTGGCGGTCGGCATCGCCGGTGATGATGACGGTGGCGCCCAGCGTGGCGCCGCAATGGTGCTGTTCCTCAACGCGGACGGCTCGGCCGCGAGCACACAGAAGATCTCATCCACAACGGGCGGGTTGACCGGAACGCTCGACGACGGAGACGGTTTCGGCACCGCGGTGGCGGGCCCCGGGGACGTCGACGGTGACGGAGTTGCGGACCTTGTGGTCGGCGCAACGGCCGATGATGACGGAGGCCCAAACCGCGGTGCGGTGTACGTGCTGCTGCTGAACACCGACGGCACCGTTCGAGCAGAGCAGAAGATCTCGTCAACCGCCGGAGGCTTCACGGGGCCTCTCGTCGACGGCGACCTGTTCGGTGTTGGTGTGGCCGGCGTCGGCGACCTCGACCGCGACGGTGTGCCGGACCTGGCGGTCGGTGCCCACACCGACGACGGTGGCTCGGATCGGGGCGCCGTTCATCTGCTGTTCCTGAACCCGGACGGCTCCGTCGGCGATGAGCAGAGGATCTCCGACACCGGCGGCGGGCTGGCCGCGTCATTGGTCGACGGGGACCGATTCGGCTCGGCCATCGGCTCCCTCGGTGACCTTGACGGCGACGGCACGCCAAGCCTCCTCATCGGTGCGGACGGCGACAACGACGGTGCGTCGGGTACCGGCGCAGCGTACGTCCTGGAGCTAAACGGGGGCTGCAGCCTCGGCACCGGCTACGGCAGCACGTGCCCGTTCGCATCACTCGACGCCGTCCCGGTGACGGCCGACGGGCGATTCTGGTTCGACTTCGGAAACGGCCCGTTCGAGGCGTCGGTCGATTCCGACGAGGGTGGCCGGTGGCTGCTGGTCCTGCAGTATCACCACCTTGGCGGCACAAACCCTGCGCTGGACGTCCGATCCACCACCGACGACTGGCCGCGCTACGCCCCGCCGGTTCTTGGTGTCGACCGATCGCCGACGGAGTGGTGGGGCCACACCGGGCAGGCCGCGGCGGCGGCAATCCCCGACGCGGCAACCGATCTGGAGCTTCGCTGGGCCGCCTCGACGGCAAATCACAGCCGGGTCATCCACTTCAGGTCTCCGGTCCTCGGGGAGTTCCAGACCGATGCGGCCGACGACTTCAACACCGGTGGACTCAACACGAACTTCACCGCGCTGACCGGCCATACGGCAAACGTTCCGGCGGGCCTGTCGAATGGCTATTCGAACCAGGGTGACCTGGCACTGACCGCCTTCCCGTTCTTCGCCACCGGTGCATACCACTGGGGTGTCCGGGGGAACGGGGACCGCTGGGAGGTCGACGACTATGTAGGCGGGTTTGGCCAGAACACCGTCCATCAGGTCTGGGTCCGCAACGGGCGGATCCCCGCGGTGGTCAACTCGTCGGGTGATGGCGCCGACGCCAACCCCGGCGACTCGGTCTGCGACACCGGTGGTACCAACAGCGACGGTGAAACCGAGTGCACACTGCGAGCGGTGATCGAGGAGGCCAACGCCGCGGTCCTCATCGACACCATCCACTTCGACATCCCGACATCGGACGGTGGGCACAGCTCCGGCGTCTGGACGATCAGACCGTCCAGCGCCCTGCCGACGATCAGTACGGCGATCACCGTCGACGGTTCCACGCAGCCCGGCTGGTCGGCGGATCCGGTGATCGCCCTTCGGGCTGACCTCGCCGGTTCGGTCGCGCTCACCGTCTCCGCAGCCGACTCCGCGATCCGGTCCCTCGTCATCCACGATCAGACCGGAACCGGGATCAGCCTCACCGGGGCCGACCGGACGGTTGTCGCCGGGAGTTGGATCGGTCTCGATCCGGCGGGAGCGGCCGACGGCGGTACCGTCGGCGTGGCCGTCGTCGGCGGAACGGATGTTGTCATCGGCGGCACCACAGCCGTAGACCGGAACGTCATCTCGGGCAACGGAACGGACGGCGTCCAGGTGAGCGGCTCGCCGTCCGGCGTCACCGTGCGAGGGAACTTCATCGGTACGGCGGCGGACGGCACCACGAACCGGGGCAACGGTGGCAGCGGCGTTGCGATCACCGGTGGTTCCGACACGGCGATCGGCGGCGCGGACGCCGGTGCGGGGAACACCATCGCCTACAACACCGACGGTGTGTCGATCACCGGGTCGAACGACAATCCGATCCTCGGGAACAGCATCCACAGCAACACCGGGGACGGGCTCGACCTCGGGACGGCCAACGACAACCTCACCGTCCCCTCGCCGATTTCGGCCGTCGTCTCCGGGCTGGTCACCGACACCATCATCGACCTGGACCTCCCGGCCGGGGACTACCGGCTCGAGTTCTTCGCCAACCCGTCCGGCGTCGATCCCGGCGGTGGTGAGGGCGAGACCTTCCGGGGTGCGGCCACCATCACCCATACCGGATCCGGCGTTGAACGGTTCACGCCAAGGGTGACCGGTATCGCAGTCGACGACGTGCTGACGGTGACGGCCACCGAGGACGCGGGTGGTGGCAACTACGGTTCGACGACCGAGTTCTCGACGTCGATCACCGCCGAGGCCATCGTGCTTCCCGTATTGGAGCGCATTCAGTCCGGGACAACCACCCTGGCCGACGGTGCGAGCATCGCCACGGCCAACATCACTGCGGTGGAGCCGACAAAGGCGTTCACGACGTTCACCATCCGAGGCGACGACGGTGACCCGAACGACTTCACCGTTTCCGGCACCCTCAGCGACGCAACGACGATGACCTTCCAACGGTCAGGAACCGGCGGCGACATGGTGATCGAGTGGTCGGTGGTGGAGTTCGCCTCCGGTGTTGCGGTCCAGCGCGGGTCCGTCAGCCCGACTGGGTCGATTGAGAACGTCACTCTGACGTCGGTCGAGCCGACCCGCAGCTTTGTGCTGCTCAGCCATCACAACAACGGTTCGCAATTCGGAGCGGACGACTTCGTCGCCGGTTGGCTCAGCAGTGACACCAATCTGGTCGTCTCCTCCCTGAACGCCACCGATGCGGTCACGTGGCAGGTCGTCACCTACGACGGGGCCATCGTCCGACGGGGGACGACGGCGATGACCTCCGGCGAAGCAACTGTCTCCCCGTCGGTCGAGACCGTCGATCCGGCCCGGTCGTGGTTGGTCTATTCGATGACCAGCTCTGCCGGAACCGTGAGCAACATCGGCCAGAAGATGGTCCGGGGCCGAATCGTCGATGGTTCCACCCTGAGCTTCGACCGGGACAACAGCGGACAGGCGCTGGACCTCTACTGGGAAGTGATCGAGTTTCCCGAAGGTGTCGAGGTGCAGCATGCCTCGGTGGCGTTCGGGTCCTCTGCCAGCGTGGTGGACGTGACCATCGACGAGGTTTTTCGTGGCCGGTCCATCGCCGTCGGTGGGCGAAACCTGGTCGGCGGGCGAACCCCCTATGCCGCTGACGACAACCCCGGCGTTGCCACCTTCACGACGGAGCTGACTTCCGGAACAAACCTCCGGGTCCGCCGTGACGCCGCATCTGGCACTGCGGAACTCGGCTGGTTTGTCCTGCACTGGCCCTGCGACGACACCGACGGCGACGGCCTCTGTGACGATGCCGAGGACCACAACACCGATGCCGACGACAACCCGTCGACCAACCCGGGACCGGACACCGACGGCGATGGGAATGCCGACTACCTGGACGCCGACGATGACGGCGACACCATCCCGACCGCAGCTGAGAACCCCGACCCGAACGGTGACGGTGACCCGCGGGACGCGGCGGACGCCGACCGGGACCGGCAACCGGACTATCTGGACGCACCAACAACCGCCGCCCGCGGCCGGGTCGGCGGCGAGCAGAAGATCTCCGACGTGGTCGGCGGCTTCGGCGCAAGCCTGACCGACGACGCCGGCTTTGGTGGGGCGGCGGCTCCCATCGGGGACCTCGACGGCGACGGCATCGTCGATGTTGTGGTCGGCAGCGCCGGAGATGATGACGGCGGCTCCGATCGGGGTGCGGTGCACGTGCTCTTCCTGAATGCCAACGGCGCCGTAAAGGCGGAGCAGAAGATCTCCGACACCGTCGGCGGGTTGACCGAGACGCTGGGCGATGGCGACCGTTTCGGCTCATCGGTCACCGGCTTGGGGGACCTCGACGGCGACGGTATCCCCGACATTGTGGTGGGAGCTCCCGGTGAGGACGACGGTGGCACCGACTCCGGGGCCGTCTACGTGTTACTGCTGAACGCGAACGGCACGGTCAAAGCGGAACAGAACATCTCCACCGGCAGCGGCGGTCTCACCGTCGACATCGCCCAGGACGAGTTCGGTGCGTCGGTCGCCGGCCCCGGCGACCTCAACGATGACGGACTGCCGGACGTGGTGATCGGTGCGCCGGCCAACGACGACGGCGGCGCCGATGCCGGCGCCGCGGTGGTCATCTTCCTGAACCCGGACGGAACGGTCCAGAGCGACCGTCGGCTGAGCCAGTCATCCGGTGGCCTCCTGGCCGGACTGGGCGCCGGCAACCGCTTCGGTGCCGCCGCAACGTCACTGGGGGATCTCGACGGCGGCGGTACGCCCGACGTGGCCATCGGTGCCCCGGCCGACGGCACCGGTGGCACGGCCCGAGGTGCCGCCTGGGTGCTGCAGCTTGACGCCGCCGGCGCCGTCACCGGCGGGACGAAGCTGGCGGACGGTACCGGCGGCTTTTTGGCACTGCTCGACGACCAGGATCAGCTCGGCGCAGCGGTGCTCGGCCTCGGCGACATCGACCACGACGGCGTCCCGGACCTGGCCGTCGGCGCGGACCGGGACGACGACGGAGGAACCGACCGGGGCGCCATCCACGTGCTGCTGCTCAATACCGACGGATCGGTCCGGAGCCAATCGAAGATCTCGTCGATCGGCGGGGCGCTGACCGGCCCGCTCGCCGACGGCGACCGGTTCGGCGCAGCCGGGGCAGGTATCGGCGACCTGAACGGCGACGGCAGGATCGATGTGATCGTCGGGGCGACCGGCGACGACGACGGCGGGTCCGGCCGCGGCGCCGTCTACGTGCTCAACCTCGACGCGGCCGCCGACCAGGACGGCGACGGTCTCTACGACTACGTCGAGGACGCCGACACCGACGCCGACCGTGACCCGTCGACGAACCCGGGACCGAACACCGACGGTGACGGTCTGGTCAACTACCTGGACGCCGACGATGACAACGACGGTGTTGCCACCGCATCGGAGAACGCTGACCCGAATGGTGACGGTGAGCCGACCGATGCACGCGACGGCGATCGTGACGGCCAACCGGACTATCTCGACCCGGCGACCGGCCGGTCCCTGGTCCGCATCGCCGCCGAGCAGAAGATCTCCGACACGGGGGGCGGCTTCTCGACAGCGCTGGAGGATGGTGATGGGTTCGGTGCCGCAGCCGCCGCTATCGGCGACCTCGACGGTGACGGCGTTGTCGACGCAGTGGTCGGGGTTGCCGGGGATGATGACGGCGGCACCGGCCGAGGCGCGGTGTTTGTGCTGTTCCTGAACGCCGACGGGTCGGTGAAGGGGGAGCAGAAGATCTCCGACACGACCGGCGGTTTGGTGGCCACTCTGGCCGATGGCGGCGGTTTCGGGACGGCGGTGGCCGGTCTTGGCGACCTCGACGATGACGGCATCAACGAGGTGGCTGTCGGTGCGCCGGACACCGGGACGGGCACGGTGTTTGTGCTGTTCCTCAACACCGACGGCACCGTCCGGGCCGAGCAGACGATCGGCTCCGGGGCGGGCGGGCTTGTCGCGGCGCTTGACAGCAATGATCGGTTCGGGGCCTCGGTGGCCGCGGTCGACGACGTTGATGGCGACGGCATTCTCGACCTGGCCGTCGGTGCGTCCGGTGACGGCGACGGCGGGAGCGGTCACGGAGCGGTACACCTGTTGTTCCTGAAAGCCGACGGGTCGGTGAAAGGGGAGCGGAAGATCTCCGACACCACCGGGAACCTCTCCCACACCTTCGGCACCGGCGAAGCGTTCGGTGCCTCGGCCGCCGGGCTCGGTGACCTGGACGGCGACGGCACACCGGACCTGCTGGTTGGTGCCACCGGCAACGACGACGGCGGCACCGACCGCGGTGCGCTGCTGGCCCTGTTCTTGAACGCCGACGGGTCGGTCAAAGGGGAGCAGCGGATCTCCGACACCAACGGTGGCCTGCCGTTCGGGCTGGCGGACGGCGCCAACTTCGGCGGGGCCGTCTCGCTCGTCGGTGATCTCGACCTTGATGGGGTGCGGGACATCGCCGTCGGCATCGTCACCGACGGCGACGGCGGCGGTGGTGCCGGAGCAGTGCAGGTCCTCCACCTCAACACCAATGGAACGGTGAAGTCGGGACGGAAGATCTCGGCCACAAGCGGCGGCCTCACCGGTCCG
>JBCCGJ010000028.1:0-31506 GCA_039029335.1 Actinomycetota bacterium
CCGCTGACCGGCATCCGTGTCCTGGACATGACCGTGGTGTGGGCCGGCCCCTACGCCACCTGTCTCCTCGGCGACCTCGGGGCCGAGATCATCCGGGTCGACAACCCCAAGATCTTCCCAACCGCCACCCGAGGTGCCCTCCCCCGGCCGCCGGACCACTATGTCGCCGACGCGGGCGGCATCATGGGCGGGTACCCGGACGCCGAACCCGGCGAACGGCCCTGGAACCGGATGGCGCTGTTCAACGCCCACGCCAGGAACAAGCGGAGCATCACGCTGGACCTTCGGCTCGACGGGGGCCGTGAAGCGTTCCTCCGGCTGGCTGAGCAGAGCGACGTCCTCATCGAGAACAACGCCGTCCCGCTGATGGACAAACTCGGGATCGGTTGGGAGACCCTGCGCAGGCGGAATCCGCGACTGGTCGTGATCCGGATGCCGTCGGTCGGGTTGGACGGGCCATACCGTGACTACCTGGGGTTCGGAGTCAACTTCGAGGGGTTGTGCGGTCTCACCGCCATCCGCGGCTATGAGGACACCGACCTGTCGGAAGCCGAAACGGTGTTCCACATGGATGCGGCGTCGGGGTCCGCCGGGGCCTACGCCACCCTCATGGCGTTACGACGGCGGGAGCGAACCGGGGTCGGCGAGCTGATTGAGCTGTCCCAGTCGGAGAACATGCTCAACCACATCGGTGAACTGCTGATCGATGCCGACCGGACCGGCCGGGAACACGGCCCTCTGGGGAATCGGCACGCAACCCATGCACCGCAGGGCTGCTACCCGTGCATCGGCGACGACGCCTGGGCGGTCATCTCGGTGACCGACGACGAGCGATGGCAGGCGCTGTGTCAGGCGGCGGAGCGGCCGGAGTGGGCGGCAGATGTTCGGTTCACAACCGAGGCCGGGCGGCGGGAGCATCACGACGAGCTGGATCGGCTGCTGAGCGCGTGGACGGAGACGCTCAGCCCGGAACAGGTGTTCAACCGCTGCCAGGAACGGGGCGTCGCTGCGGCGCCGGTACTCCACGAACTGGACGCGATGAGGGACGAGCATCTGGCGGCCCGGTCGATGTTCCGCCCGAACGGCAATACGGAAACCGGCTCGCACCTTCACGCGGCCCACGTCTGGCAGTGGGACGGGCCTGCCCTCCGCTGGGACCCGCTACCAGTCCTCGGTGGGGACAACGAGGCGGTCCTGAAGGGCATCGCCGGCCTGACGGACGCCGAATACGACGACCTCAAGGAGGCCGGGCATATCAGCCTCGACTACCTCGACGCCGACGGGAATTCGTTCTGAGCGATCCCGCTCAGGCGTATAGAATCGAAGCGGACGGCGTGGCGGTGACCGGGATGGTCGTTGCCCCGAATGCGAAGTTCAGAACGGTTCTGACACATCCGTCGTGGATCGGCTTGACGCGGTGGGGGAACTTGTCGGCCCGAAGCAGGTAGGCGTCTCCCGCCGAGTGGGACTTGATCGACGACTGCCCGGCGGTGCACGCACCAAAGAACTCGAGGTGGCCGCACCCCTCCTCGCAGCTCGGGCTCTCCAGGAACAGCACAAGGGCGAGCGGATAGTCGTCGGTATGGAGACCGTGGGTGTCGCCGGACCGGTGCAGCACGTTCAGCACGTGACGCTCGACCGGGTCATCGGCCGGCACCAGCTCGAGGCCGACCAGTCGGCCGAGGGCCTCGCTGAGGCGGGCATCGAAGTACAGATCGGTGATGACCGGGGCGGTCTCGGCAATCTCGATGCCGCCAAGCGTGGTCATATGACGGGGCGTTCCGCCCATGCACTCCATCTGGAAGTCCCGTCGCTTCGCCCTGGCGAGCAGCCGATTCACCTCGGTCCGCAGCGCCCGCAGGGCGGCGTCCGGCAGCAGTCCGGGGAGCGGCAGGTAGCCGGCGTGATCGAAAAGCGCCCTGGTCGACTCGATCTCGGAGTCGGTGAGCGTCGGGTACTGCAGCGTCAAACCATGACCCGACATCGTGCAGGCAAGCGCGCCGGGACTGGTTGTCTGGGGGGAAGACATACGCGCGCCATGGTACCTCCCGAGCCTGCAACACGCCGCACCACGCCGATGGTCGTATGGCATACGCAACACAGGCGAAATCCGGCCTCGGACGGTGCGGATTTCGGCCCGGCGCCCGGCTCTCGATGCCGTTCCGGCCGCCGCCAGGTTCTGGCCCTTACTCGGCTGTCCAGACCTGCTGTCGGCCCTCCAGGGCGCCCACCCGGCTCTCCTCGCTGACCGACTGGCGGAGCGGCTGCAGGAACAGCGCCGGCAGCCGACGCATGGGGCTCCAGCGGCTGTTCACCGCGTTAAAAAGCAGAAATTTCTTCGCCGCTTCGAGGTGGGAGAGCACCAGCCCCCTGAGCAGGGTCAGGCGACCGACCGACCAGTGTGGATCGGCGGCGACAACCCGCATCATCTCCCGGTGCTGTGAGCCGTGCCGCCGCATCGTGGCGCTGGCCGACGTTGGACTGATGCGGAACGAGGCCAGCGATCTGGTAGTCCCGTAGAACGAACCGGTGCGAAGCATCCGGATGACCAGCTCCAGGTCGATCGGGTACAGCCACCGGGGGTCGAACCCGCCGACGGCCACGAACGAGCTCCGCCGAAACAGCATTGCGGCCGGCCAGCCGATCGGGTTTACGCCGGACGCGATCACTCGCCGGACGACGGCCTGTGACGACCGGGCCCCGAGGAGGCCTGGCAGGCCACGGTCTCGGAGGACGACGTCACCGTCACCGCCGATGAAGTGCCGCCGAGAGGCAACCACCGACACCTCGTCCTGTTGATCCAGGACCGCAACCTGCTCGGCGAGACACTCCGGGTGGAGCAGGTCGTCGGCGCAGAGCACCTTCAGGTACTCCCCCGTCGCCATCGCCGACACCGCGTTCCAGTTGTGCGCCAGTTCGAGAGTCTCCTCGTTGGTAACGACCCGGATCCGGGGGTCGTCGTAGGACCGGGCGATCGCACCGGTGCGGTCCGGCGAGTTGTTGTCGAGAATGATCAGTTCCCAGTTGCGATAGGTCTGGGCCAGGACGCTCTCGATCGTCGCGCCGAGGAACGCCTCCGCCCGGTATGCGGGCACGCACACCGAAACCAGGCTCTGGTCGCCCATATTGTCCCCACTCATGAACCGCAACTCGGGAATCTGGTGCTCACCGGAACGGGAGCGCTCGGACCCGAATCCTCCTGTCGTTGCTTGCGTCGATAACCGCTTCGTTCCCGGCGACGAACCGCACGTGGTGCTCCACGCCGAACAGGCCGGAGAGCACCTCGTCGGTGAACGGGTCGTCCACCGTGACCTCCAGCTCAACCCGGGGAAGCGCCCAGGCGTTCCGGCCACTCTGTCGGCCCAGCTCCCCCTTTGCCGAACGAACCTGCTTGACGGGGAACGGGATGTCGGCCCGATCCACCAGGCTCTGATCCGCCTCGTCGTGGTTCGAGTAGATCTCCAGGCGCCACCGTTGCTGGTCCTTCGGGGCGAGCGGCCAACTCCGCGCACCACTGCGGCGCCGATTCCCCGCCAGGTTCCACTGAACCGCGACAAGGGGAAGCACCACCACGATCAGGCCGGTCAGCTGAATCACGAAGTCCGGCATCTCAACCGCCCTCGGTGGAGGGGCTGCACCGCTTACAGCTCAAGCGCCCAACCCCCATCGTTGGCGTAGAGCACGGTGGCTCCCCGATCGATCAGCCAGTCGGCCACGTTCTCCAGGTAGTCCGCGTCGGAACTCAGCCCGTGGATGCGCCACTGGGTCTGGCTGGGGGTGAACAGGATGATGATGCGTGGCGTACCCCTGGCCGCGGCCATCCGTTCCAGGCTGGTGATCCAGTCCTCCTCGGCCCTGGCGGAGGACTCGGTGAAGAAGTTGCGGCCGACGGTCTGGTCCTTGAAGGGGGTGAAACCGCTGTCGACGATGAAGATCGTGTCGTCCTGGGCTCTTGCGTACCCCGCCTCCATGACCTCTCGGTCAACGGCGGTTGTCATCTCGAACGCCTCGTTCCCGAACCGGGCCAGCATCAGCGCCGGGAGCATGACCAGGACCGCGGCGGGCACGGCCATCGGCAGTGCTCTGACCCGGATGGTGGCCAGCATCCGGCCGAAGAGGATGGCGGCCATCGGCAGCGTGAACAGCACGACCCGGAAGATGATCTCTCCGCCGTAGCTCTGCAGGGCAAGGGCCAGTGACGGGATACCGGCCAGCGGGGCCAGTGGCACGGCGGGTCGGAGGTGGCGGAATCGTTCGGTGGCCATGGCGATGCCGATGGCCAGCACCGCAACAAAGGTGGCCAGGCCGAGCACCGTGCGGACCTGGGCGACAAAGACCCGGTCCGGCGAGGAGTTGCGGATCCTTGCGGACGAGCTGCCCTCGACATTACGGAAGAAGCCGCCGATCTGGTCGATCATGTCCGGCAGCTGGGTCGACCACCACGGTTCGGCGGTGACAAAGAACCAGATCACGTAGGCGGTGGCGATCATGACCAGCAGCCGCCAGGCGACCGTGCGGCCGTAGAGACCGGAGATGACCAGGCCCATGCAGATGAAGAACGGGGCGAGCGGATGGGAGACGATTGCACCGAAGCTGAGGATCACCAGCGCAACAAACACCGGCGTCGATCGGGCGGCCGGCCGTTCCCCACCGGCGGCGGCGAACCTCGCCAGGAACGGCACCGATGCGCTCCAGGCCGGGCTGGTGCGGAGCGGACCGCTCTCCAACAGCACCAGGATGCACAGGTAGGCGACAAACCCGAAGCTCTGTGGCGAGTAGTAGTCCTGACCGGTCCAGGCCAGCATGATGTACGACACCGCCGAGAGCGGACCGATCAGCGGCACCGTTGGATAGGAGCGGGTGGCCAGCGCGGAGACCAGGACGGACGTGGCCGCCAGCACGGCCGTAGGCCAGAGCCGCATGATCAGCTCGAGTGTGGCCTCGTTGACGTTGGCCAACGCCGGTACGGTGGCGCCGAAGAACCCGGGCCAGGCGAACCGTGCGTCGATCAGTACATCACCGGAATTCGTCTCGTCGATGACCCGGATGAACCCCAGGTGGGTCCAGACCGTGGGGAACCGGAAGTGGTCATGCGCCAGCGCCGGTCCGGTGTGCAGGATGCCAAGCCAGATCATCGGCACGACGGCTGCGTACCGGGTGCCCTCCCGGAGGGCGGTCCGCAGCAGCAGGACCGAGGCGACCGTGCCGAGCACGACGCCGACCCAGTAGATCGGTGGCAGGGCGAAGATGATGCCGTAGCCGTCGACCCGATCGGTGTCCGCATTCCGTCCGCCGTAGAGACCGGCCACGATGGCCAGCAGGGCAAGACCCAGGCCGAGCCGCCCGGCCGGGCTCAGCTCCCGCCTGGCCCGGTCGAGACGTTCCCGGATGGGCGCAAGGTCGGTTTGGGTGATCACCGACCGCCTCCGTCCTGGCCCGGTCCGCCGAACGCGCCGGCGTCCGGCTGCGAGCGGGCCGGTCCCGTCGACTGATCGGCCGACGGGTCGGCGGCCCGTCCGAAGTCCGCCGCATCGAGCAGCCAGGCCAGCACAACGCCGTAGCTTGTGGCCGTGACGACCAGCAGTTCGCTTGTGGCGACCCGAAACCAGATCAGCAGCTGTACCGCGATGGCGGTCAGCGCGATCGAGAGCGCCGCCGCCATAACGGCAACGACCCGCCAGGACCGCAGCTCGTGATGGAGGACAAAGGCCAGCGGGGCCCCGACAAAAAGCCCGAGTTGGAACAGTGCAAATACACCACCGATGCTCTCCAGCCCGACGAGGAGCAGCGCGGCGGTCAGCGCCCCGAAGAAGCCGACACCGTAGGCGCTCTGTCTCACGGTCATGACGTCGCCCGCAGTCTGGCGGTCATCGTTGCCAGGACCGGCTGGGCGTTCCTGGCCAACCAGACCTCGTCGGACGACACGGTTCGGCCGGGCGGCAGCGGCCGGCCGACCAGGAACAACCAGGACAGGAGCAGCGCCACCTCGGGGGAAACAGCCTCGGCCTCCCGGCCGGCACCGAACCCCTCGGCGGCGGCCAGCAGCATCGACGGATGGTCCTCGAATGGTGCCGGATCGTCGAGCAGTCCCGCAACGACGGTGCCCAGTTCCTCCCGGTTCCGCTGCACAAGGTCGCTGAGGGCAAGCGAGGCGGCGTCCAGAATCAGCGGCGCCCGACAGGTGAGTTCCCAGCGGACGAGGCCGACGAGGCGGATCGGGTTTCTCCCCCATCACGATGTTGTCGAGGGCCAGCTCACCGTGGACCTGCCCAACCATCAGCTGCCGGCCGAGCAAACCCTCCTCGAGGCGGGACTGAATCTCCGCCAACTGGCTCTCGGCCCCTCGTGCTGCCATCCCCAGGTAGGTGAGGCTTGGCTTGACCCAGTCGTCCAGGGTGGCCTCGTCGACGGTCACCCGCCCGGCCGTCACGGCCCGCAGGGGCCGCAGCCCGTTGAAGACCTGCCGGCAGATCTCGTCGACCGGTACACCGTCGCTGACCAGCGTCTTCGCCGGCTCACCGACGGGCTGGGTCCAGACCACGTACTCCTCGGCCGGATCGTCGTGCTCGGCCCGTACGTCCGGGATCAGGTGGGCCATGTCGGCCAGACGCCCGTCGGCGCCGAGAGCCTGCAGTTCCCGGCTGCGTCTGGCCAGCTCCCGGGCGCCGGTTGCGGTTCTGGCGAACTCGACAACAAGCTCGGATCCCGGCTGGTCGGAGACGACCGCCGCCTGGCCGTGGATGCCGGGTTGCAGCCAGTTGATCCGGTGCGGTGTCACGCCGTTGTCGGCGAGCACGGAGTCAAGCCGCCGTTCCATGCCCCTGGCCGGTCGGTCGATCTGGACCCGGGCGACGATGCCACCGACGAACCGGACGACGCGAGGGTCCAGCCGGGCCGCCCACCACCACGAGCTCTCCGCCGCTGCGGCGTACAGCGACAGCAGGCTGAGGCCGATCAGCCAGGCGTAGCCGACACCGATGATCCCGACGCGGGGCAGGAACACCGCCGACAGTCCGATCACCAGAACGGACAGGGTGGTCTCCAGCACCACAACCGCCAGCATCTTGTTGAGCGAGCGAAGCCGCCCGATGTAGATCTGATGCACGATGTTGGGGAGGGCGGCGAGCAACAGGATGCGCATCACCGACGATGAGTTATCGGCATAGTCCGAGCCGTAGATGAGCAGCAGGAGGGGCGCACCGATCACACCGATCGCGATCCCCGGTGAGGAAAGGGCGAGGCTGAGCAGTCCGGCCTGGATCGAGTTGCGCTGCAGGCTCGCCTCCTCGTAGGAGTTCTCGGCCAGGAGGGCGTAGGCGGCGTTCGAGCTGAGCTGGAAGATCGTGAAGGCGATCAGCCAGGCCGCCTGGAAGTACCCGGCTTCGGTCCGACCGGTCTCCGCCAGGACCATGAGCGGGATGATGCCGAGGGCCGCCAGCCGGGCGACCGATGCCAGCCACTCGGCGAACGAGAAGCTCATCATGTCCCGCATGAGATCGGCGAACGACCGCCCCCCGGTATCGACCTCGTCCGGCTCCTCGGCGGCGGCGCGCTGACGGTCCTTGGCCTCCCGGCGCCCCAGGATGTTGATGACCGCCACGATCGGGAAGACCGGCAGGGTCCAGGCCCAGAAGATGCCGAGGGTCGGTGACCAGGCGGCCAGTGGGAACAGCAGCAGAATCTTCAGGACCCCGAAGATGCCGTTCTCGACCGGGACCCACGGCGCCTTCCGCAGCCCGACCAGGACGGAATCCTGAAGCATGAAGATCGCCCAGAACGCGGTGGCAAGCACAAAGAAACCGAACATCAGCGCCGTGTCCCGCAGCTCGCCAAGGTCGGGGGCCCACCAACCCAGGCCGATCAGGAAGATCGACGCGGTGACGGCGGACGCGGAGAACGCAAGAGCGTACCCCCAGACGATGATGCGGATCGTCTTGGCGCCGGCCCGTGGGGTGTATTTGAGCAGGCCCGTCCGTAGGCCGATGCACGCCACCTCGGCCAGGGTCATCATCGTGTAGACCACGGTTGTGCCAACACCGAACGCCGCCTGGTCGTACAGCTTCGCGGCGATGATCCAGAACACCAGACCGAGCAGCGCGGTCACGATGGTGCCGGTCATCAACGAGAGACCGCTCTTCACGACCGGAACCGCGATGATCCTCTCTCGCAATGCTGCAATCTGTAGCGACACGTACTTCACCGGGGCTGGTAGCGGCCTGGTCACCGGGCGCGACAGGAAAAGTTCCGGCCAAACCTGGGTCAATGGTAGCCGACAGGGTGGTCACCGCCCGTCGGGCGGAGGGCCTACCCTACTGAGGAATTTTCCGCCCGCCGCTGCCGGAGATCGATGATCGATCCGGCGGCCCGATGCGGGTTCCTGCGCTCGCGGACGATGGTCTTCAGCACCCGCCAACCGTCGGTCACGGTGTTGAGGTGGCTGGAGCCGTAGAGCCGCTTCGCCTCATAGCTGGGCACCTCGGTGACACAGAGTCCGGCGGTCAACGCCCGCACGTTCATCAGCGTTTCAATCTCGAAGCCGTCGGCGTCGAGTTCGAGGCGCTCGATGGCGCTCCTCCAGAATGCGTTGTAGCCGTAGCAGAGGTCGGAGTACTTCCCACCGAACCCGGCGCGGACCAGCATGGTCAGGCCGAGGTTGCCGAGCCTGCGGTACCACTCCATGTCCGCAGTGCCGCCACCGTGCAGGAAGCGGCTGCCCTTGGCAAAGTCCGCACCGCCGACAAGCGCACCGACAAACGACGAGATCTCCCCCGGGTCCATCGACCCGTCGGCGTCGATCATCACGATGATGTCGCCACGGGCGATGGAGAACCCACGGCGGAGGGCCGCACCCTTGCCGGGGGTCAGATCCTCGATGATGACGATGTCGTCCCGCAGCTCCTTGGCCACCTCGACGGTGTCGTCCTTGGAGCCGCCGTCGATGATGACGACCTCCATGACCCAGTCGGGGATACCCGGCAGCACATGCGGAAGGTTCTTTGCTTCGTCAAGCGTCGGTATGACGACGGAGACGGTCACGTCGCTGGGTACAGGAGACCGGGTCGGCATTTCCGCCGACAGCGCCCCTATGTCCATCGCCGTCTCTCCACCTGCAATTGACATGTTCTACCGTTCCGCCCTTTATCGCCGAGAAGGTATCCGGCCGCCCGCAATCTCAAGCACCGAGACTACGGTGTTTGGGCGCAAAAGTCTTGATCTTGACGGCGGTTGGGTACGTCCGCCTACGTCCGCCGACGAGTGGCCTAAACCCGCTAGATTCAGGCGGTTTAGGGCGCCTCACCCAACCATCCGGGATGAGAAAAAGGTTATGTGTCCGGGGGGTTGCCGTGCTATGAACTACACGACAGCTGGGAGCACCCGACGCGCTCTCTGGCCCACTCCGGCCGACGCCCCGCGTAGTGGTCCCGGTCCGGCTGAAACTCATACGGTCGACGCACAACGTCCAGTAATTCGGCGATGGCTGCGAAGTCGTTCTGCTCGGCTGCGTCGATGGCCAGTTGTGCCAAATAGTTGCGCAGCACGTACCGGGGATTTACCGCGTTCATGGCCGCTCGCCTCGCCTTGTCCGGCCTGCCGTTCGACGCCGCCAGTTCGGCGTATCGGCGAAGCCATGCCGCGGTCCGACCGGTCACCGCCGCCAGACCGTCCTCGTCGTAGTAGGCCTCCGCCAGCGGGGCCACGACGGCTGTGTCGTCCTCGGGGAGTTCGTGCACCGCAACGTCGGCCAGACCACGGAAGAAAAGTGTCATGTCCGTCTCGGTCGCGACCAGCAGTTCGAACAGTTCACCGGTCAGCGCGTCCGCCGCTGCGGTGTCATCCACGTGGTCCAGTCCGGTCTTGGACCGCCACATCGCCCGATCCTCGATGCCGAACGCCTCGCCGTAGGCCAGGAGCGACCCCTCCAGCGGTTGCGGGTCCTCGGTCAGCTGGACCAGGGCATTGGCGAGCTGCATCAGATTCCACTGGGCGACCTGCGGCTGCTGGCCGTAGCGGTACCGGCGGTGGGCGGCGTCGGTGGTGTTCGGCGTCCAGCCCGGGTCGAAACCCTCCAGCCACCCGTACGGCCCGTAGTCGATGGTCTCCCCGTGGATCGACATGTTGTCCGTGTTCATGACGCCGTGAACAAAACCGACCCGCATCCAGCCCAGAACCGTTGACCGGGTTGTCCGGCAGACCTCCTCGAAGAACGCCTCGTACCGCCCGTTGCTGCCGGGCTGGTGCGCCGCGGCGATCTCGGCGAAGTAGTGGTCGATCGTGAAGTCCGCCAGGAGGCGCAGCTCCTCGAGTTCCTGACGGGAGGCGAAGATCTGGAAATTGCCGAACCGGATGAACGACGGCGCAATCCGGCAGACCACTGCGCCCGGCTCCGGTTTCGGGTTGCCGTCATACAGGATGTCCCTGACGACCTTGTCGCCGGTGAGGCTCAGGCTCAACGCCCGGGTTGTCGGGATGCCGAGATGGAACATCGCTTCGCTGCAGAGGAACTCCCGCACCGAGGACCGCAGCACGGCAAACCCGTCGGCCCCTCGGGAGTACGGCGTCGGGCCGGCGCCTTTGAGCTGCAGGGTGTGGTGGGTGCCCGACCGGTCGACGATCTCCCCGAGCGACATGGCCCGCCCATCGCCGAGCTGACCGGCCCAGGTGCCGAACTGGTGACCGCCGTAGCAGGCGGCGTGCGGTTGGGCGCCGGGTAGGACGACCGCCCCGGACAGCGCGCCGGCCATCAGCTCGGCGTGGTCGGTCCAGAGGTCGGGATCGAGCCCCAGGTCCTCCGCGACCTCCGGGGACCAGGCGACCAGGGTGGGCGCGGAGGGCCGGTGCGGTGTGACCCGCGAGGACATCGCCCGGTGCACCTGGCGCGGTCTGATCTCATCGCTCGGGTCGACGGGGAGCGAGTTGTGGAACCGGTTGTCCCACTCCAGACCGTCCAGCCCGGCCGCGGTCACCTCGGCCTCGATCTTGGACGCTTGACTCTCATCCATGGGAACCACAACCCTCCGGTCGGCCGCTCCATTCAACCTATCCGACTACTGTTGGAGACGATGAACTCCGGTGGACGGCCCGCATGACTCCCCAGCCAGACGTCCGCTCCGAGGGGGTCCCGCCGGGGACCGCCGTCGGGCAGACGGACGGCGGCCGCCAGGCGGACGGCGGCGAGCTGGTCGAGGCGATCGAGGAGTTCTTCCTGGCCCGGATGCCGCGCAAACACTCGGCGCACACACTCGCCGCCTACCGGCGGGATTTCGAGGCCATCCTCGGCCACCTGGTGACGGTCACCGGCAAACCGAGGAACCAGCTGGCCCTTGACGACCTACAGGTCAGGGTGCTGCGTCGGGCCTTCGCCGGTGTGTCGCACCAGAGCGCGGCCACGATCGCCCGGACGTGGTCGACGTGGAACCAGCTGTTCACGTTCCTCGTTGCGGAGCAGACGATTCCCGGCAATCCGATGGCCGCCATCGAAAAACCCCGGGTGCCGAAGAGCAGGCCGAAGGCCATCGCCGGTGATGACAGCGTCGAACGGCTGCTGCGGGTCGCGGCCACGGGGCGCTCGGGGGCCCGGGATCCGTGGCCGGAGCGGGATCTGGCCGTTGTGGTGACCCTGCTGACCTGCGGGCTGCGACTCTCCGAGCTGTTGGACCTGACCTTGCGCTCGATCGACGGACCCGTCGGCGATCGCGTTCTTGGTGTACGAGGCAAGGGCAACAAGGAGCGGACGGTCCCGCTGGAGCCCGAGGTCGAGTCGGTGATCGCCGGCTATCTCGAGACCCGGCTGACCCGGTTCCCGGGCCGGATCAGGGCGGACGCCGCGCTGTTCGTGGCAAACGACGGGGAGCCACTGCGACGGGGTGGCCTGCAGTACATGATCGAGCAGCTCTACCGGGAGGCCGGGATCCGAACCAGGGTGCCTGCCGGCGCGCTGGTCCATGCGCTGCGCCACACGTTTGCCACCAGCCTGGCCCGCAACGGGGCGAGCGGGACCGAGCTGCAACGGTTGCTCGGCCACGAATCGCTGGCAACGACCCAGCGGTATGTCGATGCGACCGCACGCGAGGTGCGGGCCGCGGCCAGAACAAACGAGGCGTACGCCGCGTTGGCCAACCTCGAAGAAACGGCCGAAGGTGGACCAGGCGCAGAGGCGGAACGCGGGGCGGAATCGGGCTCCGACCAGGCCGACTGAACGGCCGGCCAAAGTCCGCGGATTCAGGCGGGGACACGCAGGTTCCCGGTCGGGACCGCATACGCTGGTCTCGGGCTTGTGTCACCTCCATTTCACCTGAAATTCGAGGCGCAAACGGGTGACCCGGCGCAATAGTATTCCCCGGTCCGGACCGTTGTCCGGGCCACTCAAACGGCCGGGTTCAAAGAACCCCGGCCCCAAACGACACACGTGGCACCGGCTGGTGCCAGCACACGTGAAAGCAGGTCCCTGGCATGGGTCGCAGGATCGAAGTTGAACTGACAAGCGCTCGCGATGACGGGTCTTGGACCTGGCGGGCAGCCGGCGCAAAACAGCCAAAAGGTGACGTGCAGGCCTCGCTACTGTACGAAGGCGCCAAAGTCGGCGATGTCGTCAAGGTCGAAGCGGAGTTCCATCTCGACGGGATCGAGGTTGTTGAGGTCTTCGCCCCGAAAAAGAAGAAGGAACGTACGGACCTCCTTGAGCTCAAATCCCGTCCGCTCCGCGAGGATGAATTCGTCACCACCCAGCGGGTTCCGAAGAGTGAACGGGGCGGTGGCCGAGGACGCGGCCGCGGCGACCGTGGAGATCGTGGGGACCGGGGTGGTCGCGGTGAGCGCCGCGGCGAACGGCGAGGTCCCCGGCCCGAGGCCGAGCGGCGGCCCCGTCCGAAGCGGCTGCGGCCGCGGCGGGTCCATCGGGATGCGCTCCTGGCCGAGGTGACCGAGGAGCACCGGCCCATCGTCGAGCAGGTCATCAAGGACGGCATGCCCGGCGTCCGGGCCGCCATCGAGAAGCAGAACGCGGAGGCCAAGGCGGCCCAGAAGCCGGAGATCGACGCCTCACCGATCCTGGCCATCGCCGAGCGCAACCTGGCAAAGGCCCGCCTTGCGGAGTGGCGTGATCGGGCCGACGCGGCCCTGGCCGATGCCGCGGAGCTCGACATTCGAGATCTCCGGTCTGTTGTTGTCGCCGGGGCCGACGTGGCCCGCGATGACGAGACCCGGGCCATCGTCGATCAGATCAAATCCGTGCTCGACGGCCGGCTGGAGTCGGACCATGCCGCCTGGCTGCAGGACCTGGACAGCGCCGTCGGCGAAGGCCGGGTCGTCCGCGGTCTCCGGCTGAGTTCCCGCCCGGTGAAGGCCGGCGCCCCGCTGCCAACCGAAGTTGCGGCAAAGCTCTCCCAGCAGGCGTCGGAGGCTTTGGCTCCCGATGTCATGCAGGATCGCTGGGCGACCGTGCTGGACGCCCTGGCGTTCTCGCCGGTTCGTGGTGCGGTCACCCCGGTCGGTATCCCTGCGGAGCCCAACGAGGAGCTGCTGGCCGAGGTCCGGCGCCTCTCGGATCGTATTCCGGCCATCGCCGCACTGTTCGGCATCGACCCGGCGACCGTGCCGAAGAGCGCCAAGCGCCGTCGGCCGCCCCGCAAGGGTCAGAAGGACCGGGGAGGCTCCGGCAAGGGCAGGGACAATCGGGACAACAAGTCCGGCGGTCGGGACAAGCCGATGCGTCCGGTTCCCGGCGCCGAGAAGAAGCCGGAACCCGCAGCCGAGCAGCCCGGCGAGGACACCCCGATCACCGACGCAGCTGCGGTGAACGAGGCCACACCGTCCGCCGGGGCCCCGGCCCAGGAATCCCCGGTAACCGAAGCCTCCGACGACGCAGCAACAGCAGCGGCGCCCCCCACGGAGGCGCCGGCAACCGAAACACCCGCCGCCGAGGAAGCCGCACCAGCCGAAGAACTGGCAACCGAAACACCCGCCGCCGACGAAGCCGCATCGGCCGAAGAACCGACAACCGAGGAAGCCGCACCGGCCGAAGAACCGACAACCGACGTACCCGCCGCCGAGGGAGCCGCACCGGCCGAAGAACCGACAACCCACGTACCCGCCGCCGACGAAACACCAGTCGAAGAGACTCCTGCTGCGGCGGCCGCACCGGCTGAGGAACCTGCAGCCGAGGTTGCACCGGCTGAGGAACCTGAGGCGGAAGCTCACGCGTAGGGGGTCGACACCGCCGGTCCCGCTGGTGCCTACCCGCTGACCACCCCGGTGGTCGGCAGGTCGCCGTCGTTTCAGACCAGGTCGTGATCCAGGAAGAAGTCCAGCAGACCGTCGACCAGGCGATGCTCGCCCAACCGGTCGAGCGGGATCCAGGCGACGTCTGCGGCATCATCGCCCGCCACCGGCGCGTCCTGCTCCCCCACGACCTCGGCCAGAAAGTCCATGATCACAAAGTGGTGGTCGTCGCCGATTCGCTCCACCCAGCCGACAAACCGGCCGCAGCGAACCGTCAGCCCGGTCTCCTCGGCGACCTCCCGGACCACGGCCTGCTCCAGGCTCTCCCCGGGCTCGACCCGACCACCGGGTACGGACCACAGTCCAACGGCGGCGCCACGGCCGCGCTCGATCAGCAGCACCCGGTCGGATGCGTCAACGATGATCGCCCCGACGCAAATTTCCGGTCGCGGCGCCATCAGCGAACGCCGCCCACCGACACCTACTCGTCCACGAACGAGTAGTGGACCGTCAGCATGCGGGCCTTCAGGCCGAACGATTCGAAGAAGTTTTTGGTTGACCGGTCTCCGGGCAGCGCAACGGAGTCGATCCCTCGACAGCCTGCCGCCCGCGCTTCGTCGACGACCATGTTCATCATCGCCTCACCGATCCCGGACCCCCGGATCTCCGCGTCGACGACGAAGTCCGTCAGCGCAGCAACGTCGGTACCGTCGCTCAACGCTTCGAAGTGCACAACGGCGTACCCGAAGACCACATCGTCGTAGGTGCCGACGACCACTCTGGACCGCTCGTCGTCCATCGCCGCCGCCACCCGCTTCTCCACCGGCTCGGAAGACGCTTCCCTGGCCAGGAACATCTCGGCACCGCGTTGGCCCTCCATCTCGGTCCGACGACGGTCGTAGATGGCCGCCACAAACGGGATGTCGTCTGGGACGGCGGGCCGGGCGGCCTCCACTACTGGGCCAGTCGATCGAGCTTGCCGAGGACCGTCTTGCGGGCCCGGTTCGACTCTTCGTGTTCCCGGACGCGATCCAGCTGGCCCGGTTCCAGATCATCGAGCAACCCGATGATCTCCTTGGCCGTCAGGTCGTCGTAGCGGGCGATGGGCAGGACCGGTGCTTCGATCTCTCCGGCCGGCTCCTCGTCCGACGATTCCCGGTCCGACGAGGGTTCCCCGGCAGGCGGCTCGACCAGCGACAGCTTTGGCGCAGGCGGTTCCCGATCGGCGTCATCACCGGTGGGCGGCGCAAGCCCGAGCGCCTCGCCGATCTCGGTGAGTTGTTTGGTGACCATCGAGGCAAGACCTTCGGCGACCATGGTGGCCGCCTCGGCGCCGCCACCTCGGTTTGTGGCCATCTTCCCGACCACACGGGCGAGCTGGACCTGGCTCTTTCCCCGCTTGACAAGCTTGGGGATGACTTCCTGGTACTCGTAGAGCAGGCCGACGGGAGCGTAGACGAACAGATCGATCAGCTGGTCAACAGGATTCTGTTCTTCGTCGGCCACCTTGCGCTCCTAAACCTCTATCAGCTCACCGCAGTGGGGACACCGAGGATCGGGGTCGTACGTGATCTGGCTGCGGTTAACCAGAAGAAAACAGCTTTGGCACACGATTTCTTCCCCGCGGCCCGGTCCGCCGGCCGACTTGGCGCCGCCATCCTCGGAATCGTCGTCCTCATCCTCGTCATCGGAGCTGGCTAGGCGGTCCTTGAGGATGGCGTCAAGGTCGGCCTCGACGTCGTCCGGGTCCTCCAGATCCTCGTCCTCTTCGTCCTCGGCGACCTTGCGCGCCCGTGGCCGTGCCGCTTCCTCGCCGTCCTCGCCCTCGTCGCCGTCCTCCTCGTCGTCCTCGTCAACCGCACCGTCGACGTCGTCGAACGACTCCAGATCGAGATCCTCGTCGATCTCGCCGTCGGCCACCTCGTCGTCATCGGGCTCTGCCTCGAAGTCGTCATCGGCGTCGGCGTCGACGTCTTCCTCGAGCTCTTCTACTTCTTCGTCGGTTTCGTCAGTCATCGACTATGCCTCGTTGTCGGACCTTGGCGGGAACGGCCGGACTCTAGCCACTTCACGAACGACTTGGTTACACCGGCGGGATTCTTTTTTCCAATCTCGATATCCGGCACATCATGGCACAGATCGCCCGTGGCGCAAGTCGACGCCACCGGCCGGTTTTACGGCGCGGCGGATGCCTTTGAAGAGGACGTCCGGGGTGCGCTCGATCAGCTCTGTCGGAACATGTGCCGGATCGACGCCACGTTGTCGATGTACTCCTGGGTGTCGTCGTAGTAACCCCTGGCGTTCACCGATCCCGGGCCCTGGTAGTAGGCGGCAATGGCGGCTTGCTCGCCGCCCATGTACCCGAACAGCCACTGCAGCAGCCTGGCGCTCATCCGGATGTTGTCGTCCGGGTCGTTCGGGTCAAGATCGGCCTTGATCAGATCGTTGGCCACCCACTCAGCGGTGGTCGGCAGCAGCTGGCCGACACCCATCGCGCCTTTGTGGCTGACGACGTCGGTCTGCCAGCCGGACTCCCGATACGCCATGGCCATCAGGAGGTCGGTCGGCACGCCGTAATGGGCGGACCATTGCTCGAACGACGGGATCAGCTCCAGACGCTCCGGGGCGGCCCGCAACCGCCCGGGAAGCGAGTCGTATCCGGCTGCCGGGTCGACCGGGGCAACCGCGGCACCAACGGGCAGCTCCAGCTTCTGGCCGATGCGGATGAGGCCCGGGTTGGTGATGCCGTTGAGCTCGACGAGGGCGGCCATGGACACCCCGGCCCGCTGGGCGATGACCGACAGCGAGTCACCGGCCTTGACCTCGTAGTACACGGGCTCCGGCCGGGGGATCCGTAGCACCTGGCCGACCCGTATCAGGTGCAGATCGGAGATGCCGTTGGCGGCTGCAAGCTCGGCGGTGGAGACGCCATTGTCTCTGGCGATGACCGACAGCGAGTCGCCGGGCTGAACCTCATAGTCCTGGGCGGCCGCCGGCGCGACCAGTCCGAACAGGACAAGGGCGGTCACGGCGACAACTCCTGCGGCTTTCGGGACGCCACCGGTCGCCCGGAACCGCCGAGGGGCGCCCGACACCGCGGTGGGGCGACCCGTCTCCGGGAGGGATGGGATTGACTGGGCCACTACGGCTCTCCTGACAAAAGAACGAAACCGAGTTCGGTCTCGAAGGCCAAACGCCGCCTAAACGGCGTTATCCGTCCGTTTCGCTTCTGCCCGTCTTTCCGCTTCCAACCGCTCCAGGTCCGCCTCCGAAGAGTGGTTGACGAACGACATCATAGCCGCAATCGCCCGATGACCTGCCTGATCTTCGATCAGATTGTGCATCTTTTGAACGACCGTCCGGTACGCCGGGTGGCCCTGCGGGGTGCTCCGCAGCTCGATGGTGTGCATGGCGGACCGGGCGTTGAGGTTCAGGTTGAACCGCACCCGGTAGGCCAGGCTGACCGCATAGGGCGCCTGGTTGGGGAATCCGCCATCGCGGAGCGCCTCGTAGAGGTCCGCAGAGCGCTCCATCGCCTCGTCATACTCGTCCGTCACCCCGGCCTCGTCGATGAGCGGCGACGTCACGTACCCGTGGTAGGGGTTGAGCCGCTGCCACTCCACCGTCAACATCCGGTGCCGCTGCAGGTCCCGGAACGCCCCGTAGTCGGCCAGGATGTCGAAGCGGTAGAACGGCCGCTCGAGCGCCCGGCCGGGGCGGTGGCGGCGATTCTGGCGGTCACCGGTGTACGCCCGGATCACCCGGAGCCGCTCCTCCACGGTCATGGCCCGCGCCCGGTCCTCCAGGGTCGTCTCCGGGAGGTGGCTGTACGGGTACAGCATCGAGGCCACCATTTTGACCTCGGCATCCGGATCGAAGTCGACCAGGTCCACCCGCTCCTCGTCGTCGTAGAGGTCGGACTGACCGAGCAGCTCGGCCGTCAGGTCCTCCATGGCCACCCGGTTGTCCTCCAGGTACTGGCTGGCGATCTGACCGCGGTCCGGCAGGTCAACCCGCTTGACGAAGGAGGGGATGACCTTCCGGAGCTCGGTCAGCATGAGGTCCGCGTACTGCCTGGCCTCCGGAAGCGCATCGGCCCGCATCCGTAGGATCAGCTGCTCGTACGCCTGCCCGGTGGCGTAGATGCCGACGTTCGACTGGGCGGCGGCGGGCAGGATTCCTCGGACCGCGTCGAGGGCCTTGGCCTTGACCGCCATCCGGTAGACGAAGTCGCTGTCGCCGGGATTCTTCGGCGTTGTCTTCTTGACATGGTCCGTGACGATCGGGGTGAGCGCCGCATAACTGTCGAACAGGCGGTCGAGGTCACCGATGTAGCGGGTACCGAGCGTTGACCCGAGCACGTCCGGATCGCGGAAATACCGGTACCGACCGGAGGGCCTGGCGTCGTAGGCGATGTAGCGGGTCGACTGTTCGAGGTAGGCGGCCAGCCGCCCCCATTCCAGGATCTTGGTCAGCAGGTTGGACGCCTGCTCGCAGGCCAGGTGGACGCCGCCGAGTTGGGCGACGGAGTCGTCGCCGTATTCGAAAAAGATCCGCTCGTACAGGTCCTCCGCACGCTTGAGCCCGATCGTTGCGTCGATTGATGCGTCACCTTCGATGTCGAGTTCACCGACGAACTCGTCGAGGAAGAGCCGCCGCAGGCTCTTTGGCGACCGTGAGTACCGGGCGAAGAGCGCGCCCTTGACCACCTCGGGGAGGTTTACCAGGGCAAAAACCGGCAGATCCAGGTTCGTGAAATACCGCCGGAGGACGTCTTCCTCCTGTTCGGTGAACTCCTCAACAACATACGCGCTCACGGCGAGAGAGGTTAGGGCGACTTGGTGGTCTATTCGCGGACCAAACGAAGAAGCCTGTCCATCAATGAGCAACTTCGCGGACCGCAACCGGCCGGGGCGGCGGGGCGGAACGGTTGCGACGGGCCATAACCCCTGGTCAGGCCACTACGGTGAGGGCGTCGGGCACCAGCGTGACCGAAACGGACAAAACACGGCCCCGATCGACGCCATCGATGGATACCGGTCGCGGCCGATCAAATCTGGATCGCCACGTTGTGACTCTTGTGGTCCCGAGATCGGGGTGTGGAAGGTGCGAGCCGGCCTTGGCCCGACGACGTGCCTCGCGTCGCTCCCGGAAACGGACCCGACCTTCGGTGACGTCCAGCCGCCCGTCGTTCGGGTGGGCCCGCGGCCCGAGCCGGAGGTCGCCGAGCCACGCGGCGTTCATGACCGCCACCGTGATCGCCGGTCCGTGACCGAGGGCTCGCTCGAGGTAGGCGGCGCCCGGGAGACCCCGGTCGCCGATGATCAGGTGGGCGACGAACGGGATCGGTGTTGCGGCGGGATCGGTGTCCGGGTCGAGCGTCGCCAGGCCAAGGTCGATCGGATAGGTGTGCCGTTCGGCGACCGGGCGATCCTCGGCGACCCCGAGCGTGTTCCGCAGGTCACCGGTGGTAACCGTCGCCACCAGCGGTGTGCCGAGCCGGCGCGCCTCCTCGGCCAGTCGGGCGAGGTCGGCGTCATCGGCGGCCGGCACCGGTGAGTGGTCGGGCCCGGCCGGTTCACCCCAGCTCTCGCCCTTCTTGATGGTCACGGGCCGACGGGCCCGTCGTCAGAGCCCTGGTCCACTGCGTCCCCTACGGGCTCCGAATCATCGCCGACGTCCGGCAGATCGTCCTCGTCGGAGTCCTCACCGGCCAGCAGCGACGAGGCGGCGACGAGGTCCCGGTAGACGGCCTCGGCACCGGCCCTGGCCGCCCGGCCGGTCTGTTCCGTCGGGGCGAGCTTGGCCAACTGCCGGAGCAGGTCGATCAGCTGTTTGGCGGTGCGGACGAAGTCGCCAGGGGTGAACTCCTCATCGGCCAGGACGTCGTCGAGGCCACCGCCCGAGGCCCAGCCGTGGGCCACCGCCATGAACCCGGCGTGCGGTTCCCTGGTCAACGGCAGCCGCAGATCCTGCTCGTCGGCGTTCAGGTCGAGATGCCGGGCCTGGATCTGGCGAAACCGGCGCCGCAGCTCCGAGGACGGGTACCACGGGTCGATACGGGGACCGTTGCTCCGCCGTTCCTCGTAGACGAAGGCGGAGGTCAGCGCCACCACCTCCGCTGCGTTCAGCCCGTCGAAGAGGCCGTCGTCGAGGGCTTCGACCAGGAAAAGATCGCTTTCGTGATACAGCCTGGCCAGCCGTTCACCGCTGTCGGTAAGCGTCCAGTCGTCGACGTGCCCCCGGCGCCGGAGCAGCTCGATGACCCGATCGAACTGGGCGCCGAGCGAATCAGCCCGTGCTGCGGCCGACGTTCTGGCCCGGTCCAGATCCCGTTCGATCTTGCCCAGCTTGCGGAGCGCTTTCACCGCGCCGGGGTCGATTTGGGTCCTGGCGGTCACCGATCCGGTCGGCCCGAGCGCCTTGCGGCGCTTCGACCCCGCAAGCTTTGTCCTGGTCAGCAGCCTGCTGACCTCGTAGGCGAAGCTGACACTGTTCGGCAGGTACGGGTCCGGCAGCTCTAGCTCCCCCGCCTGCAGCGGCGGGACGGCCAGGTCGGGCGGAACAAGTTCTGCAACGTCGCCCTCCCGATTGACAACCTTGAGCTTGACCCGGCCTCCTTTGCGGAACGACACCGCCATCACCGCAACCGGCGAAGCGATCAGTTCCGTCTGGACCTCCAGAATGTCGCCGGGGTTGACCCTGCTCAGTGCAAAGGCAACGGCCTGCTCGTCCTGCTCCTCGGTCTCCGGGGTCTTGGCCGCGACCCGAAGCTCCTCAACGGGCCCGTAGTCCCGCTCGATGGTGCCGATGACCTGGTTGCGGCGATTGATCAGCTTCTCGACCCGCTGCTCGCTGAGCACCACCCCGGAATCGACCCGGAACTGGGCAAACGAGAGGTTGAGCAGCTGCCTGGCCCGCTCCGGTTCATAGCGCCTGACCAGGTTGGCGGCCATGTTGTACGTCGGCCGGAAGGACGACGTCAGCAGAAACCGTCTGCTCGACGCCAGATCGGCCACCTGTTGGAAGCGCACGAACGGCGACCACAGGACCAGGGCCTCACCGTGGGTGTCGATCCCCCGGCGCCCGGCCCGGCCGGTCAGCTGGGTGAACTGGGCAGGGGTCAGGAACTCGTGGTGTTCGCCGGTGAACTTGGTCAGCTTCTCCAGGACAACGGTCCTGGCGGGCATGTTGATGCCCAGGGCAAGGGTCTCGGTGGCAAAAACAACCTTGATCAGCCCGCGGACGAAACACGCCTCGACCGCTTCCTTCAGCGGCGGCACCATCCCGGCGTGGTGGGCGGCCACCCCGGCCCGCAGGCAGGCCTGAAAGTTCTCGAACTCCAGGACCTTGAGGTCCGACTCGTCGAGCAACCGAACGTGATCGGCCACGATTCGGTCGATCTCCTCCCGCTCGGCCTTGTTCGTGAGCCGAATGCCGGAGTTGAGCACCGCCTTCGCCGCGTCGTCACACGCCGCCCGGGAGAAGATGAAGTGGATGGCCGGTAGGAGGTCCTTTCGGTCCAGCAGTTCCACGACGTCGACCCGATCCGGGGTCCGCCACTTGCGTCGGCGTCGATCGGCCGGGCTCCTCCCCCGGCCCTGGCCCCGAGAATTCCGCCTGCTCCGGTCACCGCCGCCCTTGCGGGGATCGTGGTCGTACCGGAACGCCTTCGGGTTGGCCCGAGCCCCCTGCAGCGTCTTCATGAAGTGGAGATGGCTGCCGCCCCGCTCGCCGACGACGTAGCGGTTGGTCAGCTCGACGGGTCGTTGGTCCTCGACGACCAGGCTGGTCGTACCACGGACGGTCTCGATCCAGCTGGCCAGCTCATCCGCGTTCGAGACCGTTGCGGACAAACACAGCAACTGCACCGTTCGCGGCAGGTGGATGATGACCTCCTCCCAGACCGGGCCCCGGTAGGCGTCCTGCAGGTAGTGGACCTCGTCGAGGACGACGGTCCGCAGACCGTCCAACGACGTGCCGGAGTACAGCATGTTCCGGAGCACCTCGGTGGTCATGACCACCGTGGGGGCGCTGCCGTTTATGTTGTTGTCGCCGGTCAACAGGCCGACGTTGGCCGGGCCGTGGGCCGCCACGAGGTCGTGGTACTTCTGATTGGAGAGCGCTTTGATCGGTGTGGTGTAGAAGACCCGGTCGCCCGCGTCCAGGCCGACCTCGACCGCGTAGTTGGCGGCCAAGGTCTTTCCCGCCCCCGTTGGGGCGGCGACGATCAGGTGGTCGCCGCCGTCGATGGCGTCGAACGCCTGCAGCTGAAACTCGTCCGGCTCAAATCCGAGCCCGGCGAGAAATCGCCGTCGCACCTCGTCCGCCGATGCGGCCACGCCGGCGGTCAGACTCCGACCGGCTCTGCGGAGCCGGGCTGCCGCTTCATGCGCTTCCCGAACAGGATGGCGACCTCGTAGAAGATGTACATCGGCACCGACAGCACCACCAGAGTGAACGGGTCACCGGTGGGGGTGATGACCGCACCGAGGATCACCACACCGACGGCGGCGATGCGCCGGTTCTTGGCCAAGGTCTCCGGGGTCAGGATCCCGATCCGCTGGAGGAAGATGAGCACCAGCGGGAACTCGGCGGCGACACCAAACGCAAACAGCATCTTGACAAAGAACCCCAGATACTCGCTCGGTTTGAACAGAGCGACGAAGGAGTCGTTGCCGAAGTCCTGCAGCACCTCGAGGGCCCGGGGCAGCAGCAGGTAGGCCAGGGTCATACCGGCAAAGAGCAGCACGATCGAGGCGAGGAACATCGGAATCAGAGCCCGCTTCTCATGGGGGTACAGGCCGGGCAACACGAAGCGACCCATCTGGTACAGGATGACCGGGAGCGCCAGGATCAGGCCGCCGTATCCGGACAGCGTCAGCACGACCGAGAAGCCCTCAAGCGGCGCCGTCTGGATCAGCTGGCACTCCTCCTCACCGTTGTTGAGCTGGAACTCGCAGTAGGGGGCCTGCAGGAAGTCCAGGATTTCGTCGGAGAAGATCCAGACGACGATGGCGCCGACGATAACGGCGATGGCGGATCTGATCAGCCGGGTCCGCAGTTCGATCAAGTGGCCGAGCAGGGTCATCTCGCCCTGCGGTTGCAACGGTTTGTCTGGTCGGGAGAACGGCAACCTCATGCGGGCTCCTCCGTCTCATCGGGTTCGGCCGGGTTCGCCTCATAGGCCTCGGCCGGGTCGGGTTCATCGAGTTCGGCCGGGTTCGCCTCATCGGCGTCGGCCGGGTCGGATTCATCGAGCTTGGCCGGGTTCGCCTCATCGGGTTCGGCCAGGTTCGTTTCGTCGGCCGCCGAGGCGACATCCGGTGAGTCGGTTGCCCCGTTTGTGGACGTGTCGACGGGGTCCACCGCCGCACCCGCCGTGGCGTCCGCGGCGGTCTTGTCCTGCGGTTCGGTCGGGTTTTTGCGGGCCGAGCCGTCCCACGTGGCCACGGTGAAGTCCGCAGGGGCCGGGGCGTCCGTGTCGGCGACGGGTTCACCCGCTTCGGGGAACGCCGGTTCCGGGGTGTCGATCTGGCCGTCGGCCGGGGCCTCGTTATCGGTGTCCTCGTCCGACGAAGAACCCGATTCCTCGTCCTCCGTGTCGGTTGTGCCCCCTCGGGGAACCACGGGATTCCGCTCCGACCGGGGTTTGACCTTGGTGGGTTCGTTGCCGCCCGCGGCCCAGGCCTCCGGGTCGGTGGCCCGCTCGATCTCCTCCAACCCGGACATGAATTCCGCCCGGAGACCCTCGGTCATGCCCCGGACCTCGGAGACCGTCCGACCGACGCGTCGAATCAGGCCCGGAAGTTGCTCCGGGCCGACGGCCATAAGAAGGATCAGGGCGATCACGATCATCTCGCCGGCCCCAATGTTGAACACGGATTCAGCGTACCTCCGTGAACCGGAACCCTAAGGGGCCGAAGCGGTTTTGCTGTACGGAAACCGTTTCGTCCGTGCCGGCCGATTCCGGCCGACAAACCCCCGAATCGTCTCTCCCCGACGCCGCCACTCCAGGAGCAGGCGGCTCGCCGGGCCGGTCAGCCCTTGCTGAACTCGGCCAGGGCGGCGTTCAGCTTCGACTCATCCTGGATCAGATGATGAAAATCGAGCAGATCATCGTGGTTGATCGGCTCACCGACGTGGGCCTCGTTCAGTTCGGCCGGAAGTCGCCAGGTGGTGAAGGAAACGCCGGACGCCACCAGGAGGTCGATGGTCCGGGTCTCGGCCGGCTTGACCACGGTCATCCGGCAGTGGGGGCAACGGAAGGAGTAGGTGCCCTGGTTGTTGTCGTCACAGATTCGGACGTGAACATCCTGGGTGGTCAGCTCGACATCACCGCAATCAGAACAGCTCGCACGAATGGTTGCCATGTGAGGTGGATCCTCCTGCCTCGTGGATACTCGGCATCGTTGGTGTAGCCCTCTATGGTTCGGCAGGGACCTGGGCCCTCTTAAGCGGATAAACCGCGCAAGCCGAGGTCGGGTCCAAAAACCATCTCCGGCCGCTACAAACAGCGAGACATCGCCACTTTCCGTGGTCTCAGCCGGGATTGCTCCACCGCCGACGGTTTTGAGGACAAATACCCCGAGGGCGGTTAAAACCGCCCCGATCCCGGCAGTATGTGCGGGTGGGACCACGACTACCGCCACTCCAGGGAAGGCCGATCGGCTTCGGCCACCGGGGGGCCATGGCCGATGCGCCGGAGAACACAATGGAGTCCTTCTCGCTGGCCGTTGAGCTTGGGGCCACCGGCCTCGAGAGCGACGTCTGGGTAACCAGAGACGGTGTTGCGGTTCTGGTCCACGACGGCAAGGTCGGTCCGTTCTACCGCCGGTCGGCCATCGTCGACCTGGATCGTGAGCAGCTGCCGGACCACATACCCACGTTGACCGAGCTCTTCGAGCTGGTCGGAGCGGACTATCCGATCTCGCTCGACCTCAAGGACGCGGGATCGTTCTACGCCGTGGTCGATGCGGCTCGGGCCTTCGGCGGGCGGGCCGAGGAGAACCTGTGGCTCTGCCACCCCGACTTGGATGTGGTCACCGGGTGGCGGTCCAGGACCTCAGCCAAGCTGGTCAACTCCATGAGGCTCCGCCACCTGCCCCAGGGTCTGGAGCGGCGGGCGTCGGAGCTGAAGGAGCGTGGCATCGAGACCATCAACCTTCACCACAGCGATTGGAACGGTGGCCGGGTGGCCCTCGCCCATCGTTTCGGCCTCCTGGCGTTCGGGTGGGGTGCCCAGCACGAGCGGGAGCTCGCCTCGGTCTTGGACGCCGGCATCGACGCGGTCTACTCCGACCACGTTGATCGGATGATGGCCACCATCACCGAGTTCTACGGAACGGTCGACGATTGACCACCAGGCGGCTGCTGGCCCTGGCCGGGCTTGTTGCCCTCTTTGTCGCCTATGCGATCGCCGCCGGCGGCTCCGACACGAACGCGGTCGAGACAGACAGTGCGACCGACACCACCGCAGCGGCCGTTCTGGATGACGACCGATCGGACATCGGCGCGAGCGATTCGAGCGGTGCAGCAACGTTCGTCACGTTCAGTGACCTGCCGCCCATCACCCTGGCCGACCTACCGGTCGAAGCGCTTGACACCCTGTCGCTGATCGAGCGTGGCGGTCCGTACCCCTTCGACCGGGACGACCTGGTTTTCCAGAATCGGGAGGGACTCCTTCCTGACCGGGCGAGGGGCCACTACCGGGAGTACACGGTCATCACGCCGGGCGAGGACGACCGCGGTGCTCGTCGGATCGTGTCCGGGGCGGACGGCGAGCGGTACTACACCGCGGACCACTACCGCTCGTTCACCGAGGTCGTCTTCGACTGACGGCCGGGACGAACCCCGTGCCGCGGCCCGTCAGAGCGCGCCGGCCCTCCCGAGTGGCCAGAACAGGAAGAACGCCCGGCCGACAACCCGGTCATGGGCGATCGGTCCGGTCTCGAATCGGGAATCGAGCGAAAGCTCCCGGTTGTCCCCCATCACAAACACGTGCCCCTCCGGCACCACCTCGGCCGGGAAGTTGCTGGTGATCACCCCTTCATCGAGGTACGGCTCAACCAGCTCCCGACCGTCGATGTAGACCGTGTTGTCGATGATCTCGATCTGCTCACCCTCAAGCGCGATGACCCGCTTGATCACGTCTCGAGGAAGATCCGGGCTGTTTGCGATCTCCGCATCGGTCCGCCGGAAGACGATGATGTCGCCCCGGTTGATGTCATGCAGTTGGTAGCTGATCTTGTTAACCAGCACCCGGTCCCGGACCAGCAGGGTTGACTCCATGGACGGTGACGGGATCCAGAACGCCTGGAGCAGCAGTGCCCGCAGGACCAGCGCAAGCAGGACCGCGCCGACCAGGACAACCGCCCACTCGATCGCATTCCGCCGTGCCTCGCCTGCTTCGCCGTACTCCTCGTCCTCGGCGTCCAGGTCGATGGCGTCGTCCAGTCCGTAGCCGAACTCGCCGTCGCCGTAATCCCGGCCGTAGCCGTACTGCTCGAAGTAGCCGTCCTCCTGCTCGGTCGGGGCGCCGACGGCATCCGCCGCGGCCCGTCCGGTCGGGTCGTAGGACCCGAGACTCGGTGAGGTGAACCGACCGGTGTCCAACCGGGTGGCGCCGAGGGCGCCGACCCCGTCGTCGCCCAGCTCATCGACCAGATCCTCCATGCCGGTTGCCGGTGGCGGGAACCGGTTTTTGTCTTCCGGTGCGGGATCTTGCGGAGCTCCGTAGGACCATCTGTCGTTCGGTTGATCAACCATCTGGGCTCAGGCTAGCTCCCCGGCGTTGGTGAAACCCGCTGCCAGTCGTGTGAGGTGTACGGTCCGCCCGCGTTACAGAAGTGTAACGGATGGCGGGGTCGGCGACACGGCGTCCGCGCCGCGGATCTCGGCCGTATGGTGGCGAGCCGCCGGTCAGCTGTATCTGGCCAGGATCCGGCTCGCCGCCCCGGCGGCAAGGAGGGGCGCCTCCGGCAGGCCTCGCTGGTCGACAACGGTGGCGGCCGGGCCGAGGCGGACAAGAAGGCGTTCCAGCCACGGAATGGCCGTTACGACCAGGGTGGCCGACAGCCGACCGTCCTCGAGTTCGGTAACGTCCTCGCACGGGTAGGTGTACACCACCCACGCCGCGTCCGGCTCCAGCTCCAGCGTGACCCGGGGATCGCCCTCCCGGGGGTGAAAGATGCCCCGCCCCTCATCACCGTCGTCTGGGCGTTTCTCCGACGGCCGGTTCAACTCAACCAGTTCCTCGATGCGGTCGACCCGGAAGATCCGCTCGCCCTCGGCCCGATGACACCAACCGTGGACGTACCACGAGCCCTGGTCGGCAAACACCCGCCACGGAGCGATCTCACGAACGGTGTGTTCGTCCCGCCCGAACGAGTAGTACGTGAGCCGAACCTCGGTCCCGGCCGAAGCGGCGTTGCGCAGCCGGTCCAGAACCTGCGCCTCGGCCGCCCCGAGGTGGACGTCGATGTCGCCGTCGCCGACACCGAGCGCCCCGCCCAGCTTGGCCAGCGCCCGGGCCAGGGCGCCGTCGGGATCGGTACCCGGGACGGAGAGGAGGCCGTCCGATGAGGCCAGGAGGGCGAGCCCCTGGCCGGGAGTCAGCCGGAGTGGACGGGAGAAGAAGTCCGCGAGGTGGATGGTGACCCGGCCTTCGTCGTCGATCTGCACATCGACCAGCGCATCCGGCGAGTACGGCGGCAGCCCGACCATGTAGACCACCCCGAGGTCGTCGAGGAGCGTCGCCTCGGTCAGGCCGAACCGGGCGGCGACGTCGGCCACTTTCTCCCCCGGGTTTGCAACGATCCAGGGGACGATGGCCAGGACCCGTCGCATCCGATCGGCTGCGGTGACCCGGCTCATCCGGAGACCGCCTCGGAGTCGGCGACGGGGTTCGGCCCCGCACCGCCTCCGGTACCGCCCGACGCGTCCGCGGCGTCACCCGCGATGGTTTGGAGCCAGGTCACGATGTCCTGGCGCCAGTGCTCCGGTTCCAGCACCTCGGCGTGGTCGAGGAACCCCAGCACGAAGGTCCGGAAAGCGTCGTACTTGGCCACCGGGACGGTGAACACCACCGAGCCGTCCGGTTGCGGGTCGGCGGCAACACCCGGTCCGAGTTGGCGCGCTGCGGACTCGGCCTGGGCCTCATCGACCCGCAGTTTCGCCATGGTCTGTTCCTCGGCGCCGATCTCCCACGGCGCAAGCGGACCGTCCGCCGCCGGCTTCGGCGGCGTCTGCTCGGCGGCGATGTCCGTCGGGGTCACCCCTTCGGCCATCCGGTCGAGGCGGAAGTTCCGCTCGCCGTCGCGGTTGCGGTCATACCCGGTCAGGTACCACCGGCCGCGGTGGAAGTCGAGGCGCCACGGTTCGACCTCACGCTCATCGTCGCGGTATCGGAACCGGATCACCCGTCGTTCGGAGATGGCCTGGAAGATCGGAACCAGGGCCGGGTCTCCCGGCAGGCTGGCAACGACGTCACCGACGATGCCGGGGTCGCTTCGAGTCTGCCCGGTCGCCGGTTCCCCGTCGGAGACAACCCCACCGAGCTTCCACAGCGCCTCCTGCTCACCAAGTCCTTCGAGACGGACGGTGAGTGACGCCAGATGGAGCGCGGCCAGCTCGTCGGGGTCGAGGCCGGGATCCGGCAGGTAGTAGTCCTCGGCCCTGATCAGGTAGCCGTCGACCGGGGGGTCCGTTGCCGGCACCCGCTCCACCCGGATCGGGATGCCGAGGACCCGCAGGTCGTCCTTGTCCCGCTCGAACGTTCGATGGAATGCCGCACCTGGCGGCGGGTACCCGTCAACCTTCTGGCGGAGCTCCTCGGCCGCGAGCGGTCGAGGCGTGTCCAAAAGCACTGCGGTCAGATTCAGCAACCGCTCCAGCTTGTTCACCGACATCGACGCCTCACTAACAGGACCGGGCGCGGACCGCGGGCCGCGCTCCTGGGGTGGATTCTACAAACCGGGACCGCAGACAAACGCGGACGCCCGGTTCGCGGCCGGGCGGCGGGACTGTTCCGGTTCGGGGAGACGGCTGGGCCGGGTGGCCGCTACAGCGTCTCGATGAGCTTGGCCACGCGTTCGTCCTCGCTCTTGAACGGGTCCTTGCAGAGCACGGTGCGCTGGGCCTGGTCGTTCAGCTTCAGGTGGACCCAGTCAACGGTGTAGTCCCGCTTCTTCTCCTTGGCCCGACGAATGAAGTCCCCCCGCAGCTTTGCCCTGGTGGTCTGGGGCGGGGTGTCGATGGCGTCGTACATCTGATCGTCGTGCAGCGTCCGCTCGGCCCGGCCGCTGTCCTGCAGCTTGTAGAACACACCCTTGTCCCGGCGGATGTCGTGGTACTGGAGGTCCAGCAGGGCAACCTTGGCGTGGCTGAGCGGCAGGTCGTGCTTTTTCCGGTAGGACTCGATCAGGTTGTACTTGATGACCCAGTCAAGCTCGGTGTCCAGCTTGAACGGGTCGCTCTCCAGATGGGTCATCACGTGCTCCCACATCCGCAGCGCCTTCAGCTCGTCCTCGGGGAAGCCGTGGGTCTCCTGGTACTTCAGCGCACGGTTGAGATACTCGGCCTGGATCTCCAGGGCGGATGCCTCCCGACCATTCGCCAGTCGGACCCGGCGGTTCATCGTCAGGTCGTGGCTGATCTCCCGGATGGCCCGAATGGGGTTCTCCAGGGTGAGATCCCGGAGGATACAGCCCGGATCCTCAACCATCCGCAGCAGCACCGCCATCGCCCCGACCTTGAGGTAGGTGGTGTACTCGCTCATGTTGGAGTCACCGACGATGACGTGCAGCCGCCGGTAGTGCTCGGCATCGGCGTGGGGTTCGTCCCGGGTGTTGATGATCGGCCGCGACCGGGTGGTGGCCGACGAGACACCCTCCCAGATGTGTTCCGCCCGCTGGCTGACCGCAAACATCGAACCACGGGCGGTCTGCAGCACCTTGCCCGCTCCGGCGTAGATCTGCCTGCTGACCAGGAACGGGATCAGCACCTCCCCGTAGTGGCTGAGGTCATCGTTCCGGGTGGTCAGGTAGTTCTCGTGGCAGCCGTAGGAATTGCCCGCGGAGTCGGTGTTGTTCTTGAACAGGTGGACCGTGCCACGAATACCCTCGTCCTGGAGCCGCTCCTCCGCGGAGTCGAGCAGCTGTTCGAGGATCCGCTCCCCGGCCTTGTCGTGGACAACGACCTCGTCGATGGAGTCACACTCCGCCGTTGCGTATTCCGGGTGGGAGCCGACATCCAGGTACAGCCGGGCGCCATTGACCAGGAAGACGTTCGACGACCGACCCCACGAGACGACGCGGCGGAACAGGTATCGGGCAACCTCGTCCGGGCTCAGCCGACGCTGGCCCCGAAGGGTGCAGGTGACCCCGTATTCGGTTTCGATTCCGTAGATCCGGCGTGAGTGCACAACACAAACCTAGCCGTAGATCGACAAAGACGAGCATCCGGCGACGGAAGTCTCTTTGGCCGTCCGGACCGATATTCCCTCGGCGGGAGGATCAGCCGAGCAGGTCGGTGATGTCGCCGTTTTCCAGCCTGCGGAAGCAGCGGCCCTCATCCGCGCGGTCCAGGATGCCGACCTCCAGCTCATCCGGTGAGAGGGTGCGGTCGTCTCCGGCCAGGGCGGCAACGGCCGCCCGCAGCGATGCGGCGGCGTCCATGCCATCGCCGTAGGCCGCAGCGAGGCGTTCCTTGATGGAGTCGGCTTCACCACCGAGCACCGCGAACCCGTCCTCGTCGGTGACGGAGCCGTCGTAGCGGATGTGGAACATCCGGTCCCCGTCCCGTTCGAAGCCGACAGCGGCGACCAGAATCTCCACCTCGAGCGGTTTTGTCTCGTGGGTGAAGATCTGTCCGAGCATCTGGGCGTACTGGTTGGCCAGCGCCTGGGGGTCGACGTCGTCGCGGGAGTACGTGTACCCCTTCACGTCGGCGTGACGGATGCCGGCGACCCGGAGCTGGTCGTACTCGTTGTAGCGACCGACGCCGGCGAAGGCGATGCGATCGTAGATCTCCGAGACCTTCCGAAGGTTCCGCGACGGGTTCTCGGCGCACAGCAGCACACCGTCGGTGAACTCGACCGCGACCAGGCTTCGTCCCCGGGCGATGCCCTTCTGGGCGAAGTCGGCCCGGTCCTTCATCATCTGTTCGGGGGCGACGTAGAACGGCATGTTCATGGCTAGACCTCCGAGTCCCATACGAACGAGTCCAGCGGACGACGTTGTGGCTGCGAAGCGACACAACTCGAGGAGCAGCAGCTCCGGTGCTGCGGCA
>JBCCGJ010000029.1:0-29925 GCA_039029335.1 Actinomycetota bacterium
GGGACGGCGGAACGGTTGACCGCCGACACGTTCGGCGCGGCGCTCGCGGCCAACAAGCTGGTGGCGGCCCACGGGTCGATCCCCGAGGAGGAGATCCAGCTGGCGCTGGCCGAACCGTGGGTACTGGTGGCCAGTGACGCGATCCCGACCGTCGGACGGAACAACCATCCGCGTGGTGCGGGCACGTTCGCCAGAACCATCGGTCGGTACGTCAGGGATCTTGGTGTGCTGGACCTGCGGGAGGGGCTGGCCAAGATAACCATCGGGCCGGCGAGGCGGATGGAGTCGATGATCCCGGCCATGGCGGCAAAGGGTCGGTTGCAGCGTGGTGCAGACGCCGACATCGTGGTCTTCGACCCGCTCACGATCGGTGATCGGTCAACGGTTGCCGAGCCGGCGGTCGCCTCGGTCGGTATTGACTGGGTGCTGGTCGACGGCCAGATCGCGCTGCGAGCCGGTAGGCCGGACAAGTCCGTCCTGGCAGGACGACCGCTTCGCAGCCGCTGGTGATCCTCTGCCGGGGGACCGCCAGGTCAGCTCTCGGCCAGCAGAACGCGAAGCGAGGAGAGGATCTGGTCGGCGTAGTGCCGGCAGCCCTTGCTCTCCACGGCGAGCCCGTCCACGAACGCCCGGACGATCGACATCGTGACCGGACGGTGGCGCGTCGCCTCCTCCGGGGTGACCCAGCTCATCACCAGGGGTGAATGGAGGCACTTGTCCATCCCGTGGAGGAGGTACTCGGCCATCTCCGGCTCCATGTCGGAGGACCACCGGAACGGTAGGTCGTCCGATCCGGCCTGCTGGGCCGCGGTGGCCCAGACGGTCAGGGTCTTCGACCACAACTCGATGACATCGGTTGACACGACGGCGTCCGCGGCCGGGACGGAGCGAAGCTCGATGGAGAGCCGCCTCACGAACTTGGTCCAGTCCAGTACGTCAGCGGCCGGGAGGGGACCTAGCTCAAGCACCATCGGGGGTTGATCGTAATCCTCGCCACCGGACGGTGAAACACCGTCAACGCAATTGTTATCAGCTAGTGGACCCGCCGATGGCCGTTACCGCCGCAGGGCCGAGCCGGACGAGGGGTGTCTGGCCTTCGCCGAGGCCGGAATTCGGACGGTTGGGCCGTCCTCGGCGTCCGGTGCGATGCAGGTCCAGGTGTAGCTGGCCAACTGGTTGGTCTGCGGTGGGATGCGGTCCAGGTGGCGCCTGGCCCTGACCCAGCGCCGTTCGGCAAGGGAACGCGCCAGGTGGGCACCCCGCCGGGGATCCATGTCGGTCAGGCTGTCGGTGTCCGACGCATCGCCGTAGACCCAGCGCAGGTCGAGGTGGCGTTGCCGATGCCAGGCGCCGCAAACCGGCCGACTCGAGCCGTTCTGGTCGCCAACCCGCAGACTCGGTGCCTGGCGCTGATCGGCGACCCGCCGCAGGTGTCGTCGCCGATCCGGCCGCACCCGGAGGCCAAGCCCGAGGCGAAGGGCCCGAGCCCGGGCCCGGAGGAAGGGGAGGTCGAAGATCGAGCCGTTCCAGGTGCTGATGATGCCGGGGTCGAGGACGGCGAACCGCTGATCCAGGATCGACAGGATTCGCCGCTCGTCGCCGTCGTAGTATTCGTCGCCGTCGATCGTGCTTATGCCTGCCGCCACCACCGTGCTCTGTGACGGGTCGAGGATGTACACGTTCTCCGGGTTTGGGCCGCCGGCCGGATTGGTGTTCGGGTTACCACTCGGGTCCTGGTTCCGGTCGACCAGCAGCCTGCTGGTATCGACGACAATGTCCAAGCCATAGATAGGTGGTCTGACAAGCACTGGTAACCCATACCTCCGGTAAGACCGGGGGATCCGGCCTTCGTTTGCTCCGCATCCGAGAATGTAGTGTGTTCGCCACAAGGAGTGGTGGACTGGGTCAAAAAGTCCTGAATTCAGGGCCTGTGGCACCATTGCGACCACCGGTAAACGGCTCGCCGGTGCCGTCTCAGCCGGTTGTCCCAGTCCGTCGTCTCAGTTCCCGAGCGCGTCCAGGATCAGCTCGCACAGGGGCCGTTGGCCTTTGTGCAGTTTGGTGGCCGCAACCTCGATGGGGAACCATCGAGCCGCATCGACCTCGGGAAAACGAGCGGTGCTGCCAGACCGGGGTGGCCACTCCATCTCGAACTCGTTGCTGGCGATGGTTGTCGTGTCGAAATCGCCGTCCACCAACCAGCAGTGCAGCGTTTTCCGGCCGGCCCGAAACGACGGCAGCTCACGCCACCGGCTGCGGTCCGTCTCGGGCGGTGGATGGCCGAGCTCCTCGGTGAACTCCCGGGCCGCGGCGTCGATCGGCGCCTCGGCCGACGGGTCGAATTCCCCCTTCGGCACCGACCAGGCGTGCTCGTCCTTGCCCGCCCAGAAAGGGCCGCCGGGGTGGACGAGCAGGACCTCGTCGACGCCGTCCTGCACCCGGTGGAGGGCGATTCCGGCGGTATGGGCGGCTGCGGGCATCGAGTGGACGGTCAGCTCGGCAGCTCGACCAGGAACTCCATCCGTCCGATCCGTCGGAGCACCGCGTTCAGCACCCGGGCGTCGTCATCAAACCCGAGCGCATCGTCCATGTCTCCCGCCGCATCGTCGGTCAGCAGGAAGTACTCGACGGCGCCTCTGATCTGGGCCCGGTCCTCAGCGTCGAAATCGGCGTCGCTGGAGAGCAGCCCCTGGAACGACACCGCGATCATCTCCGCGGTCTCGACATCCGTGGCCGACTCCGCATTGTTCTTGATGTGATCGAGGTGCATCGCCACCACCTCCGGCAGCTGGTCCAGGTCCTCGGCGGAGGTCTCGATGCACAGCCGACGGAACTGGCGCTGCTCGTCGGGGTGCAGAAGGTCGTCCAGGTTGAGTGAAGGTTCTCCGCCGTGTGCCATGGCCCCCAGTATGGAACAGCGGCCGGGGGAATTCGAGCGTGTCCGGCGCTGGAACAGTCCCCGGGTGGAAACCGCGAACAGCCTCCCGATGACACCCTCCGTCGACCGACCCGGTCCTCAGTAGGTGATCTGGGCGAGCAGGCCTCGTCGGTCCCGCTGTGACCCCAGGCGGTGCGCCGTCCCGGCGACGACATGACCGGCGGTCACCACAAGTGCCGCGGCGTCCAGCAGATCGATCGGCGGGAGACCGTGCGGGCTGTCGATGACCGCTCCAAGCGCGGGATTCCACCCACGGAGGAGCTGCTCCCGTGCCGCCGCGCCGGCTGCGGTCCGCTTGGCCGCATCGAGTGGTCGGCCGAGCAGCCGGGCGAAGGCACACTCGGGGTGGGCCTCCACCAGCCGGTCCTGGTCCGACGGTTCGACGAGACGGTCGACCTCGGTGATCTTCGGGATCAGGTTGAAGGCCTGCACGGACAGCGCCTTGCCGGAGCAGTCCCGGGATCGGCGGCAGGCGTCCTGATAGTCGACGGCGTCGAGGGTGTCCCGGACCGGTGCGGGAAAGACCGAGGACCGTCGCGGCCCCAGGACCCTGCGGGCGGCCACGTCACAGTCCCGCGGCTGAGCGTCCAGCAAGCCGATCGGTATGTCGATGGCGACGGCCCCGAGCCGTCCTGCCCGCAGCCGATCCACCACCGGCTGCAGGTCGGTGACGTGTTCGGCCACAACGTGATCCGGTTCCCGTAATTCGACGGTCACCCAGCCGCCCCGGCACCCGTCGATGCCGATCACCGGGAGTTCGGCCGTGCGGTCGACGGTCTTTGCGGCGGCGTTGTGGTCCGGGACGATGGTGCCGTCGGGTGATCCGCGCTCGCGCATCGCTACAGGTCGTCGATGAGCTTAAAGACCTCGGCGTGGGTCATCGCCGCCGCGGCACCCGCCGTGGTGAGCTTGGCCTCCACCCGTTGCCGAAACCCGATCAGCTCCGGGTCCTCGCCGGCGTCCATGGTGGTCTCGAACTGACTCCGGTGGGCGAGCAACGCCCGATACTTGGTCTCCAGATGGCCGGTGACGTCCTCGGCGTGGTCCGGCTGATCGGCCTCCCACAGCAGCAGGCGATCCGGCCGGTGGTGGGGGACCGGCTGGTCGGGGAAGAACTTCGGGTCCCGAGCCGCCACGATCCCGTCGGTCACCAGCCAGCCCGCGTGGCGGTGATCGGGGTGGAGCCGGTATCGCTTCCACGGATCGTGGCCCAGTACCACCGTCGGCCTGGTCCGGCGGATCCACAGCGCCACCTGGGCCCGCTGCTCCATGCCGGATGCCAGCTCACCGTCCGGCCACCCCAGGAACCCGACCTCGCCGGTGGCGCCGAGGGCTGCGGCCGCCGCACGCTGCTCGTCCTGGCGGGTGGCGATCAGGGCGGCTTCATCGGCCTCGGGGTCCCACGTCCCCTTCGAGCCGTCCGTGCAGACCAGCACGTTGACCTCGCAGCCGTCGGCGGCCCACTTGGCCAGGGTCGCGCCGCAGCCGAAGTCCACGTCGTCGGGGTGGGCGCCGATCGCCAGCACCCGCTCCGGCGTGTCCAGGTTTGTGGTGAAGTTGGTCATGGAGACCGCCGCCGGGGTCAGAGGATTTTGCGCTTCGGCCATCGGTCACTCCTTCGGCAGGTCCGTCACGTCGGTCACGTCGGTCAGATCACTCAGATCGGTGAGGTCGGCGGGCACGTCGACGTCCCAGCCCAGTTTGTCGTCCGGCACGATCCGCAGCGGCAGTCCGAGCCGTTCCGCCTCCGCCCGATGGGCCGGCGCCGACAGCTCCCCGTAGTGGAAGGTGAACCCGGCGCCGAGGGGAATCGCCATGACGTTTGTGCCCTCGCCGCGGCGGTCCGGCACGATCGTGACCCCGTCGAAGTCGCCAACCCACGCCAGCGAGGTGGCGAGCGGCAGGTCACCGTGGGCGATGATCACCCGTCGGAAGCCCGCCTCACCAAGGACCGTCGCCGCGTTGGTCACCGCACGGTTGAGGCCCGGTTCCGCCAGCCAGATGACCGACGCACCGACCGACTCCGCCCACGCCGCAACCTCGTCGGACCCGCAGGCCACAAAAACCGGAAGTGGGGCGGCCGCGGCCACCACGCCGGCCGCCATGGTTCTGGCCAGCTCCTCCCGCTCGGCCGGGTCAAGCGCCAGGGACAGACGTTCCTTCGCCATCTCGAAGGATTTCACCGGGATCACAACGGCCACCGATTGCCGCTGATCCGGGTCGTCCCGGTCGGCCCGGTCGACTGTACGTGCTGAGCGATGCATACTGCCCCTGTCGACTGGATCGAGCGTATCGGTGGTCGCATCCAACCGAGACGGGCAATCTGGGACGGGACGGCCACCGGAGAACGGGCGCCGGATCGAACTGGGGACGCCGATCCGAGAAGGGAACAAAATGTCTGACGGGAATTCTGAGCTTCGGGTGCTGGTCCTGGGCGGGGGTTCGTGGGGAACCACGGTGGCCAACCTGGCGGCCCACAACGGACCGGCGACCCTGTGGGCCCGGGACGCCGCAACCGTCGAGGCGATCAACACCCAGCACCGAAACCTCCGCTACCTGCCGGACTACGAACTGCACCACCGGTTGACCGCCACCGACGACCTCGCATCGGCGGTGCAGAACACCGACCTGCTGGTCATGGGGGTGCCGACCGGGGCGTTTCGGGACACGTGTGAGGCCATCGCCCCGCTGCTCCGGCCCTGGGTCCCGGTGCTGAGCCTGGCAAAGGGCTTTGAGCCGGAGACCAGGATGCGGATGACCCAGATCGTCGAGCAGGTCCTGCCCGACCGGCCGGTCGGTGTGCTGACCGGCCCGAACTTGGCGAAGGAAATCATGGCCGGCAACCCGACGGCGGCGGTGGTGGCCATCTCGGATCAGAACATCGCGTCCCGCCTGCAGCAGGTCTTCAGCACACCGAACTTCCGGGTTTTCCTCCACCACGATGTTGTCGGCTGTGAACTCGGCGGAGCGCTGAAGAACGTCTACGCCATCGCTGCGGGCACCGTCGAAGGGCGAGGGCTTGGTGACAATGCCCGGTCGGCGCTGATCACCCGGGGTCTGGCCGAGTTGATCGACCTTGGGACCAAGATGGGGGGCGAGGCGCTGACCCTGGCCGGTCTGGCCGGCATGGGCGACCTGCTGGCCACGTGCATCAGCCCCCAGAGCCGGAATTCGACGGTCGGCCGTCGCCTCGGCGAGGGCGCAACCATGGAGCAGATCCTGGACGAGATGGACCAGGTTGCGGAAGGGGTGAAGGCGGCGAAGGTGGTCCGGGACCTGGCCAGGGAGCATCAGGTCCTCATGCCGATCGCCGCCCAGGTGTACGGGGTGTGCTGGGAGGGCACAACGCAGGACTTCGCCCAGGAGTCCCTGATGCGGGGTCGGCTCGGCCACGAGCGGGGCCCGGCAGGCAGCCCCCAGGATTGATCGGCCCCCGGACTGAGCGTCCCGCTATCTTCGATGCCGTGAGTTCCGCCAACGACCAACCCGGCCGATCGGGTTCCGATCCCGGCCCGGCGCAGGAGCAGGACGCCGCCACCGGTGGGGGCGCGGCGGAACGGGACACGGGGGACGGGGACACGGGGGACCGGGACACGGCGGACCGGGACACGGCGGACGGGGGCATGGGGGACCGAGACACGGGGGACCGAGACACGGGGGACCGAGACACGGGGGACCGAGACACGGGGGACCGGGACACTGCGGACCGGGGCACACGGGATGGTGGAGACATAGCCGACGAGGCGCGGGGCGCCCTCGCAGCCGGGCCGTTGCGGCTCGGACCACGGTCTGTCGAACGCCCGGCCGACGGCGGCCACACGCTGGTCGCCGGCCTCGACGGCGCAACTCCGGCCAGGGTGGACGGGGGCGGGTTGGTCACGCCCCATGGTGCGCTGTGGTCCGTCGACTGGTGGATCGGCGCGGACGACCGTTGGCATCTGCCGGCCAGGGAACCATCGGTTCGTCAACGTCGGGTCGGCTACGGGCCGGTCATCGAGACCGCGCTGCGGGTGCCGTCCGGTGACGTGACCCACACCGCCTATCCCGTGATCGTCGACGGCCGAACAACCACCGTCGTCGAGGTCTACAACGACTCACCGGTACCGGTGGCCCTTGCCCTGGCGCTGCGGCCCTACGGGGTCCCGGGCCCGCCTGCCGATGCCCCGGCCCTGACCCTTGGTCGCGACGGGAACAGGTTGCTGATCGACGGCCAGGTCGGGGTGGTGCTGCCCCGGGAGCCGAATGAGGCCGGCGCCGCCGCGGACATCGATCTCCTCGCCTCGGTCTCCGCCGGCGAGCCGCTGACGTGGTCCGAGCCGGTCTCCGGGCCGACGGCCAACGCGGTGGTGCTCTACCCGCTTCCGCACAAGACCTCCCTCCGATTTGCGGTCCCCGGCCATACCGGCGGTGTCCCCGCTGCGGTCGACCGCCTGGCCGATCCGGCCGCATCGGCCAGAGGGTGGACCGCCATCGTCGAGCGGGCCGCCCGCTTCGAGTTTCCGGACCCCGGAGTCACCGCGCTGGCCGGAGCGTCCCGGGCGCGGCTGCTCCTGGAGGCCGAGCGGCTGGGCGGCCGGGTGCTCGCCGCGGAGCCGGGAGCTGGGCTCGCCCTGCAGGCGCTGGCGGCCGGCGGCCATCAGGTTGAATGCGGGTGGGCGCTCGACGCCCTCGGCCGTTCGTTTCCGGCCCGGTTGGCCGGCGATGTTCTGCCATCCGCCGAGGTTGTCGCCGGGGCCGCTGCGGCGGCGGAACTGATAGGTGAGCGCTCGATCACCGATGCGCTGATGGAGCCGATGACCCAGCTCACCCACCTGATCGAGCGGTCGGAGCGTAAGGATGACGAAGCGCCGGCGACGGTGGTCGCCCGGCGGGGTCTTGCCGAGCTGGCCGAGTTGACGGGCCAAACCGCTGCGGCGGAGGACCTCAGACGGCGGTCAAGGCCGGAGCCGTCCGGTGGATCGATCTTCGGCGGTTTCGGCCGTCGCCGTCGAGGTGGTGGCGGATCAGACCGGACGGAGGCGGCGCGGTCGACCGGCCCGGCCCGTCAGGCCGAGGTGGCCGGAGCGGCGGGGTCCGGCGGCGGGGTGTCCGCCGGCCAACCCGGCGACGACACCGACGGCATGGAGGACACAGCGCTCGACCGGTTGATGGCCCTCGGTGCGGAGGCGGCCCCCGCCGGTCGCTGGAACCCGGACGACAGTGCAACAACGGCCGCTCGGTACTGGTTGGCGGCCCGGGATCTGCTCGTTCGGCCGGGAGACGGGAGCACCCCGGCCCATCCCGTAATCGAACTGCTGCCCACGTTCCCCACCGCCTGGCGGGGGGGACCGGTCGAGGTCCACCAAGCCCCGGTGTGCGGCATGCTTGTCTCGTTTGCCATTCGGTGGCACGGGTACCGTCCGGCGTTGCTGTGGGACGTCGCGCCCCACCACGGTGAACCTGCTGGCGACGGTCAGACTCCGGGCACCGGTGAACGCCCCGGGCTGACCCTGACGTGTCCCGGGCTGGATCCGTCGTGGCGGACCACGGAGCAAAAAGGCGAGACACTGCTGGCCGGTGTTGCCGAGGAGTTGCCGGACGCGCCCGCCCCCGGTGAGAGCTTCCACTGAGCCGTAGCGGTGCCGATCGGTCGGCGATCCGCACCGCGGTTCTCCCCTGAGGCACTAGTGTCGAAGCCATGGCGACGGCCACCGTGCCAAAACTTCGGAAAGCGCTGAAGGTCAAACCACCGGGCCTGACCACCGAGCGGGAGCTGTGGGATCAGGAACTGCCGACGGTTGTCGGGGTCGACGAGGTCGGCCGCGGATCGTGGGCCGGGCCACTGACCATCGGCGCCGTCGTTGTGCCGAAGGACCGGCGGCTGTACAAACTCCGAGACTCCAAACAGCTGACCGAATCCGAGCGGGAGGCCATGTACGACCGGATCGTGGACTGGTGCGAGGCGTGGTCCGTCGGGCACGCGTCCCATGCCGAATGTGACCGCCTCGGGATGTCCGCTGCGCAGAAGCTGGCGGCCCGCCGGGCATTGGACGGGCTTGGCACGCCGGTCGATGCGGTGATCCTGGACGGGAACTGGGATTTCGTCGGCCACCCGGTCACCCGCAAGCTGATCAAGGGTGACGCCAAGTGCCTCTCGATCGCCGCGGCGTCGATCCTCGCCAAGGTGACCCGGGATCGGATGATGCGGGCGACGGCCCACGAGTTTCCCGGCTTCGAGTTCGAACACAACAAGGGCTACCCGTGTCCGAAGCACCGGGCGGCGCTGCAGGGGTACGGTCCGACCACCATCCACCGTCGGTCCTGGGTCTTCATGGACGGCCTGACCTGGAGCGGGACGAAACGGCTCCCACCCGGCGGCCAGACCAAACTGTTCGACTGAGGGCGGTTCGGCTAACCGGCGTAGATCGTTTCGTCGAACACGATGCCCTTCTCCAGGGTCTTGTGGACCGGGCAGCGCTGGGCGATGTCGATCAACCGATTCCTGGTGGCCTCATCGAAGTTGCCGTCGATGAAGATCCGGGAGGTCACGTGGTCGATCATGCCGGTGTGTTCGTCCTCGCACTGCTCGCAGTCGTCGGCGTGGATCTTCTGGTAGCTGTACTCGACCGAGAGCGAGGTCATCTCGATGCCTTTGCGCTTCGTGTACATCGAGAGGGTGATCGACGTGCAGGCGGCCAGGGAGCCGAGCAGGAGGTCATAGGGGTTCGGCCCGGTGTTGTCCCCGCCGAGTTCGACGGGTTCATCGGCCCGCCAGGTGTGGACACCGTTGGTGATGTCAACCCGATAGCCGTCGATGAGTTCTGCGGTGATGGAAGCCATGGGTCCGAAACCTAGTCGCGTATGCCGTCATTCCTGCCCGAATCCGCCGACGCGGGGGTTCTCCGGTTCGCCGACCTTCGCCCCGCCGAGGTCCGCATCGCCGGCGGCGTTGATCCCGGAGCCGTAGGCCGCGGCGTCAACCGTGTTCCGGCGCTCGGAACGGAGCCGATGGGCCGTGCGGAGCGCCTCGTCCGCTTCGGTGTTGGTGGGGACCAGCGCTTTTGTCTCCGCTGCGACCGCCTCTGTGGCCGCCTTCAGCCTGGCCAGCACTTCGTGGGTCCAACCGATGGAGAAGCTCATCCGGGATCGGGGGCGGTCGTTCAGGATGGCCAACCGCAGCTGGGGGAGGAGGTGTTCGACCAGCGCACAGGTCAGCTCGGCGTCGGTCTCGGTCCCGAACATGACGATGCGGGCAACGCCCCGCCCGGTTCGATGACCGACTGAGCAGCGGTTCAGTTCCGCAACGCCGGAGTAGAGATACACGACACCGCGGGTGGCGTTGCCCCAGCCCTCGATCAGAATCGATCGTTCCACGATGCCGACCCCGTGTTCCCGCAGCTCGATGTCCTCGATCTGGTGGCAGGTGATCAGCGCCTGGGCCTTGGCCAGGAACGCCTCCCGCTCCGGTGCATGGTCGGTGCTGTCCGCCTTGGCCAGCAGTGCCGACACCTTGCTGATCAGGCTGTCTCGACTCACCCCGCCAGTATGAACCAGCCGGGTGACGGTTCGCAGCGATCGCCGCCATCTCCCAAAATTTGGGCCCACAGGCCACAAGGTTTGTAGGTTGTGCGCCCAAATTTCGGGTGGGGAAGATCGGCATCGCCGGGTCTAGAGTTTGCCCATGGTCAATCCCGATCGCGAGATCTCTCTCAACCACGGTATGGAAACGGTGGCCATCCCCGGCCCCTCCATCATTCCCCAGCGGGTGCTGAACGCCTTCAGCCGACCGATGCCCGACATCTACGCCGGCAACCTGCTCGACGTGTCGGACCGCATCTTCGAGCGGCTCCCGGCGATCGCCAGAACCTCCGGCGAGCCGTTTGTCATCATCTCCAACGGCCACGGCGCCTGGCAGATGGCCGTCTCGAACACCCTGTCCCGGGGGGACAAGGTGCTGGTGCTGGAGTCCGGTCGGTTCGCCATCGTGTGGGGAGAGCTGGCCGAGGTTTCGGGGGTCAAGATGGAGATCCTTCCCGGCTCGGACACCCGCCCGGTCGATCCCGATGCACTCCGGGCCAGACTGGCCGACGACCCCGGTCACGAGATCAAGGCGGTGCTCTCGGTCCACACCGATACCGCGACCTCGGTCCGCAATGACATCCCGGCCCTCCGGGCGGCGATCGACGCCGCCGGCCATCCGGCCCTCTTCATGGTGGACTGCATCGCCTCGATGGGGTGCGAACCCTACGAGATGGACGAATGGGGTGTTGACATCACCATCGCCGCAGCCCAGAAGGGGATGATGGTGCCGCCCGGTCTTGCGTTCCTGTGGGCCAATGAGAAGGCCCTGGCGGCCTATGACAGTTCGGACCTGCACGTCGGGTACCTGAACTGGGGCTCCCGGCGAAATCCCGAGGCGATCTATCAGCGCTACAGCGGCACGCCGCCGGTCTCCCACCTGTTCGCCCTCGATGAGGCGCTGACCATGATGGACGAGGAAGGCCTGGAGGCCCGGTGGGATCGCCACCGGGCGCTGGCCGGTGCGGTGTGGGCCGCGGTGGACGCCTGGTCGACGCCCGACGGCATCGGCTTCAACATCGCCGAGCCCGAGAACCGGTCAACCGCGGTGACCACCGTCCGGACCGGATCGATCGACGCCGAGGAGATCCGGCGACGCTGTGCCGAGGGGGCGAACGTGACGCTCGGTCTTGGCATCGGCGACCTGTCGACCGGTGGCGGCTTCCGGATCGGGCACATGGGGTACCTGAACCCGCCGATGCTGCTCGGCACGCTCGGCACCATCGAGGCCGCGCTGGCCGCCATGGGTGCACCGATGGGCGGGTCCGGCGTTGGCGCGGCGGCGGCATCGCTCGGCTCCTACCTGTAACCGCGCCGACCGGCCGAGGGGCTATCGGCCGGCGGTCGTTCGGCCGAGGGGCGATCGACAAGAACCCGACCGGTTCGGTGTGTCACAAGACACGGCGTATTGCCGTTCAGCACGACCGCCGATGACCGATACTGAAGGTCGGCGGTTCCGTCGGGGAGCACTTCCCGGCTGAAGACGCTTCCGGCAACCTACCGACCCTCCCGGCCGGGGGCGGCCACGATTCCCCCTCCGAAAAGTCAGCCGTCGTCGCGCTCGGCGACGGTCCGAAACCCGAAAGGGTCTGCCATGCGCGCTCGCATGACCTCCTTTGCCATCTCTCGCGCCGGTGCCATCGCCGTCGCACGAACCAACCGTCGCCTCCGTCGAGCCCTGCCGACCGCGGCCCAGATCTGGCTGCTCCTCGTCGGATCGGTGATCGTCGGCATCGGTGCCGCCATCACCCTGTCGACCGGGCTTGGCGCCGGGCCGTTCGATGTGCTCCTCACCGGTCTGTCCAACCGGACCGGCCTGCCGTTCGCCGGAGCGCTCTGGGCGTGCGCCGGGGTGCTCATGTTGATCGCCGCCGGCCTTGGGAACCGCCCCGGGCCGGGGACCATCGTCGCCCCGATGATCATCGGCCCGGTTGTCCAGGTCATGCTCGGCCCGCTGGCCGGTATTCGACCCACCGGCTCGCTCGAGGTTGCTCACTGGATGTGGCTCGGTACCGCCCAGCTGATCGGGGTGGCGATGATCGGCGTCGGTGCGGGGGCGATGATCGTCTCCGGGCTCGGCGCCGGAACCGGTGATCTGCTGGCCGCCGCAACCTCGTCCCGGCTCGGCCGGCCGACCGCGTTGATCAGGACCCTCCTCGAGTTGGCGTTCCTCGGCATCGGGCTGACCCTCGGCGGACGTGCCGGGGTGGGGACCGTGCTGGTTGCGATGACGATCGGCCAGTCGGTTGCGTTCGGCCACCGTCAGGTCGAACTGCTTGTGGCCGGTTTGATCACGCCGCTGACCCGGCTGCGACGGGCCGTCGGCCGGTCAGTCGCTTCGCTGGGTGCCGACGGCAAGATCCTTGAAGGGGCTGGTCGTGTCAATGCCCGGTTCCTTCGGAAGACCGAGCACCCGCTCGCCCATGATGTTCCGCAGGACCTGGTCTGACCCGCCGGCGATCGCCATACCGGGCATGCCAAGGACGTAGCCGGCCCAGGAGAACGTGCCCCACTCCCCGGAGTCCGCGGCCAAGCGAGGACCGAGCACCGACGACACGAACGCCGAGGTTCGCCGCATGTTCTCCGTGAGGAGGAGTTTGGCGCCCGACATCTCCGGACCCGGAAGCTCGCCACGCTTCATGGCGGCGATCGAACGCTGGTTGTTGTACCGCAGGACCTGGCCCCGGATGTAGATGTCCATCAGATCCTGACGAACCAGCGCATCGTCGGCAAGATCGAAGTGGCGGACCATCTCCTTCAGCCGGGTGAAGCCGCCACCGGCGTTGCTGCCGCCGCCGATCGAGGCCCGCTCGTTCATGAGCGTGGTGAGCGCAACCCGCCAGCCGTCGTTCACGTCCCCCAGGCGATGGGAGTCCGGGACCCGGACCTCGTTGAAGAAGACTTCGTTGAAGTTCGCCCCGCCGGTCATCTGGCGAAGCGGCCGGATCTCAACGCCCGGCGCGTTCATGTCGACGATGAACCCGGTCAGGCCCCGGTGCTTCGGCTGGTCTGGGTCGGTCCGACAGATGACCTCGCCGATGTCGGAGTAGTGGGCGCCGGAGGTCCAGACCTTCTGGCCGGTGACCACCCACTCCTCACCGTCCGGCTCGGCCTTCATCTGGAGGCTGGCCAGGTCGGAGCCCGCCCCGGGTTCCGAGAACAGCTGGCAGCCGACGATGTCGCCCCGATACATCTTGGGCAGCACGTCGGCTGCGATGTCCGGGTTGGCGTGATCGGCGATGGTCGGGGCGACCATGCCGAGGCCGATCCCGAAGAAGCCCTGGTTCGGCACGTCGAACTGGCTTTCGACCTGGTTGTAGGCCTGCTCGTGTTGGCGGCTGAGGCCTCGACCGCCCATCGCCGGGTCCCCGGTGATCCAACCGAAGCCGGCGTCGTACCGTTTTGCCCGCCACGCCTGGGCCTCGGCAAGCTCCCGCTTCTCCTTCTCCCGATCGACCGTCTCGAACAGGGACGCATCGTCCGGGCCCTCTCCCCAGACGAACTCCGTCGCCTCCGCCTTCGGCTTTGCGTTGGCCTCCAGGAAGGTGAGGCACTCCTGCCGAAACTCTTCAACCGTGATCTCAGCCATGGTGGAAAGATAGACGGCCGTGTGGTCCCCGGCCCAGTCCTGGGCTCTACCATGGAGGCGTGGCCCATTCCGTCTCCTCAGACCGTTCTCTTTCGGAGACCGTCGAACGAATCCCGTCGGCCGTGCCGGGCGGGAGTATCACAGGCCGGTTCGCCCAGCCGCTGTTCCTGGGCTGGACGCTCTTCGCCTGGTTCAGTCGGCTCCGCAACCAGGCCCGGAAACCCGGCGGTCTCGCCGAGGCGGGTCTCTGGACGCTCGGGAGTTCGGCGATCTTCATCTCGCTGGCGGCCTTTGTGACGGTCGCCGCGCTGCTGTCCGGCCGGTTCGGTCCGGCTCGGGTCGTTCGCCCGGTCAGCCTCAACCTGCTGGTGGCGCTGACCATCGGATTCTGGCTGTTCCGGGCCCCCGACATCATCCGGGGTGACCACTCGGCCGGATTCATCGTGCTCCACGTCGCCCTCGGGGTCGTTTCGGTCGGCCTTGCGTTGATGGCATGGCGGTTCGAGCGCGCCGATCGGCCGGGCAGATCGGCTCCGGTCCGGTACCATGGGCGCCGATGGGTGAGCCAGTAACCGTTATCGAGAAGGCGTCCAGCCGCCACGGCTATGTCCGGTTCGACACCAACCGGTCCTTCACCGGCATGGGACACGAGCGGTACGCCGCGGGGGAGATCATCTACGGCGACCGACCGCCGGACAAGATCGCCGCCGCCCTGTTCGAAACCGGCAAGGTCGACGAGGTACACGTCTACGCCCAATCGGTCACGGTCAAGCTGTTTGAAGGTGCCTCCCCCGACGGTCTCAAGGAGATCCTCGAGGACATCTACATCTACTACCGACCCGGTGTAGAGGTGCCGACGGCTGAGTCCTTCGCCGCTGACAGTTGATCTCGGTTACCGTCCCGGCCCGGGTCGGTATCCTCGGCAATCCCTCTGACGGGTACGGCGGTCGAACGCTGTCGCTTGCGCTGCCCCGGTTCGGAGCGACGGTCACCCTTGAGGCGGCCGACCGGCTGGAGATCGTGGAGAACGAGGAGGACCGGCCGGTCTGGTCGTCCGTGGGGGAGCTGGTCGACCGGATCGACCGTCAGGGATACGGAACCGGCCCCCAGCTGCTGGCGGCCGCCGTGCGGACTTTCGCGGACGTCGCCCACTCCGTCGAGCATCGGGGTTTTCCGGGCCAGACGTTCCGGCTCGGCTACTCGACGACGATTCCCCGCCAGGTCGGACTGGGCGGATCGTCGGCGCTGGTGATCGCCACGCTCCGGGCCCTCGGTCAGGAGACCGGTCTGGAGCTTCCTCCTGAGGTGCTCCCGTCCATCGCCCTCCGGGCGGAGACCGAGCAGTTGGGCATCACCGCCGGCCTGCAGGACCGGGTGATCCAGACCTACGGCGGGCTGGTGTCGATGAACTTCGGGGAGATGACAACCGACGCCCGGTTCGGGGTGTCCCACGGTGAGTACCGCGGTCTTGATCCGGCCGGTCTGCCTCCACTCTTCCTGGCCTACCGGGAACGGTCCGCGGAGCCGAGCGGTACCTACCATCGAACCCTGCGGGACCGGTTCGACCGGGGCGACGGCGTTGTCCGGGAGGGCCTGAAAGCGCTGGCGGGCCTGGTCGTCGAGGGTGAGGCGGCGGTCCGGTGGGGGAGCGGGGAGCGGCTGGCCGAGCTGATCGATCGGAACATGGGTATCCGCCGGACGTTGGCCCCGATCCCGGAGAGCCAACTGGACCTGGTCGATGCGGTTGGTGATCTGGGGTTTTCCGCCACCTTCGCCGGGTCCGGTGGTGCGATCGTCGGTGTCCACGCCGGGCCCGATGATCTCGATCTGTTGACCGGTGCGCTCGCCGCCCGTGACGCCACGGTGGTGCCGATCTCGGTCTGAGCGGCTCGCCGGCTTCCGGGGCGCCGCAAAACAACGCCTCGAACGGTGGTTCGAACAAGTGTTCGATTTTCCGGAGTTGGTTGACTAGGCTGGATCGATGGAGGCCGGACGGGTTGCACTCGAACAGCAGGTGGCGCCCGTCACGCTGGCAAACGAGCAGCTGCTTGCCGTTCCGGAGGCGGTCTCGGGTCTGTTCCCCCGGAACGGTCTGCAACGGGGCTGGTCCGTTGGGTTCACCGGAACCGGCGGCTGGTCGTTGGCCCTTGCCATGCTGGGGTCGGCGGTCGGTGGTGACGGGTGGGCGGCCTGTGTCGGTCTTGAGTCGCTCGGTCTGGTTGCGGCCACCGAGGTCGGGGTCAAACTCGATCGGCTGCTGATGGTGGAGTCGCCGGGCCCGGAGCATCTTGCATCGGTCATCGCCTCGCTGGTCGAGGTGGTGGACGTGGTCTGCCTCGGGCCGACGCCGTCCATCGGGATTCGGGACGCCCGCCGGCTGATGGCCCGGGCCAGGGAGCAGAACGCGGTGCTGTTCCATCTGGACGGTGGGCGGACCTGGCCCCACCCGCTCGACGTCGACCTGGCGGTGACGGCGGGACGGTGGTCGGGGATCGGGTGGGGGCACGGTTCGCTGACCACCCGCCCGCTGGAGGTTCGGTCGTCCGGTCGGCGGTCGATGGCCCAGCCCCGTCGGGCGAAGCTCCTTCTCCCCGGCCCGGACGGCCCACCGGTGCCCTGGGAGTCGACCATCGACGACCAGCCGCTCGACGACCAGCCGCTCGACGGGCGGGACACCGACGGGCGGGACACCGACGGGCGGGACACCGAGGGGCGGGTGATATGGCCGGTATCCGCATGACCGTCGTGTGGTGCCCGGACTGGCCGGTGGTCTCCTGGGGTGTGCCGCTTGACGAACCGGCGGCCGTGCTGGTCGGTAACCGGGTGGTGGCGTGTTCACCTGCCGCCCGGTACCACGGTGTGGCCCTCGGGCAGCGGCGGCGCGACGCCCAGGGGCGCTGCCCGGAGTTGGCCATCCTGAGCCGTGACCTCGATCGGGAGGCCCGGCTGTTCGAACCGGTTGCCGCGGCTCTTGATGCGCTGACCCCCCGGGTGGAGGTGGCAGGACCGGGGCTTGTCGGATTTCCGACGCGGGGGCCTTCCCGGTTCTTCGGCGGGGATCGGGCGCTGGCCGAAAAGACCATGGAACAGATCCGGCCGGTGCTGCCTCGACGGGTGCCGATCCGGGTGGCCATCGCCGATGGGGTGTTCGCCGCCAGGCTGGCCGCCCGGGCAACCTCCCCCGGCACGGGTAACAGCGGAGACGTCGACATGGGTATCCGGGTCATCCCGCCCGGTGGGAGCCCATCGTTCCTGGCCGACCTTCCCATAGGCACCCTGGAGATGCCGGACCTCACCGAGGTGCTGGTCCGCCTGGGGCTGGACACCCTTGGTTCGCTTGCCCGGTTGTCCGCGGCGGACGTGGTCGGGCGGTTCGGGCGGGACGGGCGGTTGGCCCACCGGTTGGCATGCGGTGAGGACGATCATCCGCCGGACCTTCGTCGTCCCGCGCCGGATCTGGCGGTCACCTGGGCGTTCGAGCCGCCGGCCGAGCAGATGGACCGGTGTGCGTTTGCGGCGAAGACCCTGGCGGACGAACTCCACCACGATCTGCTGTCCCGGGGGCTGTCCTGCACCCGGGTGGCCATCGAGGCCGAAACGGAGAACGGGGAGCGGCAGATGCGCCTGTGGCGGCATCAGGGCACCCTGTCCGCCGCAGCGCTGGCCGACCGGGCCCGGTGGCAACTGGACGGTTGGCTGCAGCAGTCGGAGCACAGCAGACCGTCATCGGGTATCGCCCGGCTCACGCTCATCCCGGACGAGGTTGTGGCGGCCAGCGGCCGGCAGCTCGGCCTTTGGGGGGCCAGGGACGATCGGTCCGAGGACGTGACCCGGGTGGTCGCCCGGCTGCAGGCCATGCTCGGTCCGGATGCGGTGACGGTGCCGGAGTATCGGGGCGGCTTGAGTCCGGCCGAACGGTTGCGCATGGTCCCGGCCGCCGTTGTCGACCTGGCCGAGGACCGCCCCGCCGCGTCCCCCCAGTGGGTGACCGAGCCGTGGCCGGGGCGGATACCCGCCCCGTCGCCGGCCAAGGTGCACCCGGATCCGCTCCCGGCGGATCTGGTCGCGGAGACCGGTGCCCCCATCGGGGTCAGCGGCCGGGGAGCACTCACCGCAGAGCCCCACCGCCTCTCCGGGCGACGGGTTGTCGGCTGGGCCGGGCCGTGGCCCGCCGATCAGCGCTGGTGGGATCCGCTGACAAAACGGCGGCGGGCCAGGATGCAGGTGGTCCTGGAGGACGGATCGGCCCACCTGCTGGCCCTGGAACATCAGAGCTGGGCCGTCGAAGCCACCTACGACTAACTGCTTCGACCGGTTGGATCCGCCGCTGCCGCACCCGCAAGACGGCCGGGAGCCCGGTCGGGCCACGTGGATTCTCGTTCAGTGGTCGGATCGTTGATGTGTCATCGGCTCAGGGATACGATTTCGCCTTGGCGGGATAGGCGGTTGGCGCGGCGCAGGGCGCGGCGCGTGTCCGCGTGTACACAAGGGAATGTGACGAGTTGCGTCAGTTGGTGGGTTGTCTCCTGATCATCGGTCTGTTGGGTCTTGTCGGTTGCAGCGATGACACGTCGCGGACCGAGTCGATCGTTCTCGGTTCCGAGACGAGCGGATTGGGCGGTGTGATCGCCGCTGCGGGTCCATCGACCACCGAACGCGTTTCGTCAACCTCGTCGGCGCCGGTGTTGGCCGCGACCGGGTCGTCGACCGGCGGGTCGGTTGGTACGTCACCGTCGCGCGTCGTCGAGGCCGGCACGACGTCAACCACATCGACGGCCGTGCCCTCGACGACGATGCCCTCGACAACGGTGGAGCCCTCGACAACGGTGGCACCCTCGACCGCAGTGCCGCCAACGTCGGCCACCGCGGCGCAGGGGCCGCCCTCCACCGTGGCCGGGAGCCCGGACAACCCGATCTCGGTCCCCGCCGTATTCCTCACCGAGGCAACAAATCCGGGTGAGGCGAAGTGCAAGTTCGTCGATCTCCATTCGGTCCAGGCCCCGCCGAACCCCGGCTACGTGGGGGAGTCGATCGATGGCGAAAGCGTCGATGGCGACACGATGTGGAAGGTCGCCTTCTACCTGATGCTCTACGCCAACTGCGAGCGTCAGGTGCGCGGGCTCCAGCCCCTACAGATGTACACCCCGGAGCAGATGGTTGAGATGCAGCAGACGGTGATCGGGATCAGCACCTCGCACCAGGGATTTGGTGACCGGGGCGACATTGTCGGCGGCGTCACCGCCGAGCAGCACGGAGGAACGCTCCTGGTCGGCATCGTGAGCCACAGCACAACGGCCGACGATGATGACGATGACCTCTGGTCCCCCCATGAAGTGGCCCGGCGGTCGGCGTCAGGGCGTCAGCACAACGACACGGTTGGCCTGGTCGACCACGGCGGCGCCATGATCGCCGAGAAGTTCACCTGCATCTTCTCGGCGGCCAGTCTCGGTGACAGCGCCAACGCTCGGATGGCCGTCATCATGTTCTACGGCACCAAGTGCTGAGAAGCGGCGGGCGGTGGTCGGCCTGCGGTGGTATGCCGCCGGCCCCGCGCCGGTTTTCGAGACGGTCAGAGGTCACAGGCAACGAGCTGGTTGGCTCTTGCCAATGAAGTTAGACTCTCTAAAGATGTTTTTGCATAAACAGGTCGTGGCCAAACGCATCACCACTCGGTGACCGGCGCCTTCGGAGGGGCGTTCTCCTCCCTGCAGGTCCGGGATTATCGCATCCTCTGGTGGGGTGGTCTCTTTTCGTTCATCTCCGTTCAGATGCAGTTCCTCCTCCGGGGGATCCTGGCCTGGAACCTGACCGAACGTGAAGGTGCCCTCGGCCTGGTGTACCTCTGTTTCGGGTTGGCCTTGCTCATCGCGACCCCGCTCGGCGGTGTCGCCACGGACCGCTTCTCGAAGCGCCGCATTCTCATCCTCTCCCAGGGCACCATGGTTGCGGCCGCCGTCGGCATGGGGCTCGTGGTGGTGCTCGACGTCGCCCAGTTCTGGATGCTGCTGATCTCCGCCATGGCCCAGGGCACGGCGTTCGGTTTCTTCGGGCCGTCGAGAGTGGCGCTGGCCAGCGCCTATGTCGGCCGGGATCAGCTGGGCAACGCCATCGCCCTCTCCCTGCTGAGCATGAACGGCACTCGGGTGTTCGCCCCGGCAATGGCCGGCGTTCTGGCCGGCATTGCCACCATCGGCATCGGTGGGGCGTACCTGATCGGCGCCGCGTTCTCCCTGGCCAGCCTCGGATTCCTGCTCCGCCTACCGGCCGAAGAACGGGCCGAGGCAACGACTCCCGCCGCCAGCCCCCGCCGGGGTAACCCGCTGGACGACATCGTCGATGGTGTCCGCTACGTCGCGCGGAAACCCCCGCTCCGACGGCTGGTGGTGACGTCCTTCCTCGTCATCATGTTCGGGTTCAACTACGTGGCGTTCTACCCGGCGATGGTCGAGGGGGTCTTCGGGCTCGACGACACCTGGGTCGGCTACATCAGTTCCGCCAGTGCGATCGGCGCCGTCGCGGTTGCGGTACCCCTGGCCGGGAAGGCGGACTCGCCGTGGGCCAAGACCGCCATGGTGTTCGGCGGGGTCCTGTTCGGCATCGGGGTGGTCGGTTTCGGGGTCGCACCCTCGTTCTGGGCCGCGTTCGTGATCATCATGTTCACCGGTGCGGCAACCACGGTGTTCCAGTCGCTGTCGAACACGCTGGCCTTGACCATGACCGACGACAGCCACCAGGGTCGGGTCCAGTCGCTGATGCAGCTCTCGTTCGCCGGGTTCGGGTTGGCGGCTGCCCCGCTCGGTTTCCTGGCGGAGGTCATCGGCCTGCGGGCCGCCATCGTTGTGATGGGGACGGTCACCGTCACGGCCATCGGGTTCTACACAGCGGGTGAAGGCGGTCTTGCCACGATCCGCCCCGACATGCGGCCGGATAGCGTGATCCCCGATGACCTCGATAGACCATCTATTGCCAGAACCTGATCAGGTTCTCCGCTGCGCCGAACATCAGCGATTCCTCGGCGTCGACCCTGGCGGAACCGCCATCCGGGCCGATCGGGTGGTCTTGGTCGAGACACCACTGCCGTGGCCGAAGCCGGTAGCCGATCATCCCCATCTGGCGCCGATGGCGGCGATCCTCAAGGCGTCATCGGTGCCGACCAGAACGTTGGCCTACACCTCGGGTTCCGTCGATGGCTCCGGCAACGGTGACGGCTCCCCTGCGGCGCCGGTGATCACCTTCGACCGATCGGACCCGGGAACGGTTGTCGAACGGCGGTATCCAGCCGACACCGTCGAAGCGCGGATCAGGCTGGCCGCCGCACTGGCCGAGGACGACACCGGGCTGCTCGCATCGCTGGCCGTCCATGACCGGCCGCTGGTCAGTCCCGTGGCCCTGGTCTGCACCCAGGGCAGCCACGACGTGTGCTGCGGGTCCGAGGGCGCCCGGTTCGCCGCCGACGCCGAGGCCATAAGCGATCTCACCGTCTACCGGGTCAGCCACACCGGCGGCCACCGGTTCGCTCCCACCGCCATGACCCTCCCGGACGGCAGGATGTGGGCCGACCTCGACGTGCCGCTACTCCGTCAGATCCTGTCGAGGACCGGCGACGCGGCCGAGGTGGTTGATCGCTGTCGCGGGTGGTGGGGTATCCCCACCGGACCGGCCCAGCTGGCCGAACGGGCGGTACTGGCCGCCGATGGTTGGGCCTTGGAGGATCGGGATCGCACCGTCGAGGTGGGCGACGACCACGACGGTACGGCGACCTGTGTGGTGTCCGACGGCGAACGGGCGTGGTCGGTGGCGGTCACCGCCGCCAGAACCGTTCCGACCATCGCCTGCCGACAACCGGGCGGACTACCGGCAAAACCGGCCACCGAGTATCGCGCCGGTCGGGCCGTGCCGATCAGCTGATCAACACGGCCCGACGGTCGGAAACCCTCAGTCGGTTCGAACGATGGCTCTCCAGAGTCGGGGGTTTCGCCTGGCCACCCGACGCTGGAGAGCCGACCTAGGTCAGATGGCGTCGCTACCGACGTCTCCGGTTCGGATGCGGATGAGGGATTCCACGTCCGTTACCCAGATTTTGCCGTCACCGATGTTGCCGGTGTGGGCCGACTCCCGAACGGTGTCGACCGCCTGGGCGACCATCGCATCGTCGACGACGATCTCCAGCCTGATCTTCGGGACGAAGTCCACCTTGTACTCGGCGCCCCGGTAGGTCTCGGTGTGTCCGCCCTGGCGGCCGAACCCCTTGACCTCCGTTGCGGTCATGCCCGTGACACCGGCGTCCTGCAGCGCTGCCTTCACCGGGTCCAGCATGTGTGGTTTGAGAATTGCGGTTATCAGTTTCATCGCAGCCTTTCTCCTTTAGATCCGTCCGCCGGCCGACATGAGCTCCGGGCCGTAGCCCGGGCTGCCGTGTTCCTCGATGTCGAGGCCGGCAAGCTCTTCCTCTTCCGTCACCCGCAGGCCCATCGTGTACTTGATGGCCATGAACATGGCACCCGCGGTGGCCATGACAAACACCGCATGGACAACAACGAACAGGGCCTGGGTACCCAGCTGGGAGAGGCCGCCGCCATAGAACAGCCCGGCGTCCTCACGGCCGAGGAACGCATCGTCGAAGGTGGCGAACAGGCCGATCGACAGGGTGCCCCAGGTGCCGCACACGCCGTGCACGGAGATGGCACCGACCGGATCGTCAACCTTGAGGTTGTCGAACATCCGGATGGACAGCACCACCAGGGCACCACCGAAGGCGCCGATGACGATGGCGGCCCACGAGGTGACCGCACCGACGGGAGCGGTGATGGAGACCAGACCGGCCAGGAGGCCGTTGGCCGCCATCGACACGTCCGGCTTCCCGTCGATCACCCACACCAGGGCGGTTGTGGCCACCGCACCGGCGCAGGCCGCCAGCAGGGTCCGAGCGCCGATCTGCATGACAAACTCGTCTGCCGCCAGCTCCGATCCGGCGTTGAAGCCGAACCAACCGACGAACAGGATCATCGCACCGATGACCACAAACGGGATGCTGTGGCCGGGGATGGCCTGCAGCTTGCCTTCGCTGGTGTACTTGCCGATGCGGGGGCCAAGAACGATTGCGCCCATGAGGGCCGCCCAGCCGCCGGTGGCGTGCACGATGGTGGAACCGGCAAAGTCGGAGAACGGGGTGTCCAGCTGGGCCAGCCAGCCGCCGCCCCAGGTCCACCGGAGCACGATCGGGTAGATGATCGCGGTCAGGATGAACGAGTACACGAAGTAGGACTTGAACTTCGTCCGTTCCGCCATCGCACCGGAGACGATCGTTGCCGCAGTTGCGGCGAACGCTGCCTGGAAAAAGAACGTGGTTGCGACGGACAGGCCCCCGTCAGGGCCGATCGGATCATCGAATCCGTCCAGGAAGAACCCGCCCCAGCCGAACCAGCCGCTCAGCTGCTCGTCACCGCTGAACGCGATGCCGAACCCGATGAGGGCGAACGCCAGCACACCGGCCGACATGTCCATCAGGTTCTTCATCATGATGTTGGCCACGTTCTTCGCCCGGGTCAGTCCGGCCTCAACCAGGCCGAATCCTGCCTGCATGAAGAACACGAGCACACCGGCGATGAACACCCAGAGGTTGTCCAGGATCACCTGGGAGGCAACGCCCTCCGGTATCTCGGTCTGTGCCGCGGCCGGTGATGTCACCAGCAGCGCGACGATTCCGGCGGCCACGGTGGCCAGCCCGAACTTCTTTCTCATACCCACTCCCTTCTCACATGTTCAGGGGGTTGAACATGTCCAAGAAGGTATGAGCACATCATTTCGGCTTTGTTCCGCGGACTTTACGCAAGGGTCACGCATTGCTGACGCAAACCTTACGTACATCAAACGAATCTCTTGATCGAGGCTGACGCGGATCTTTGATCCGCCTTACGTCGGCGGATCCACGGCGGCTCTCGGGGAGTGGTGGTGTATGGGCGGGACCGTGGTGACCGTCAGGTCCGCGGTTCCAGGACGTAGCCCCGTTTTCTGACGGTGCGGATCTGCAGGTTCACCGGCTCGATCCGACGCCGTAGGCGATGCAGGTGAACGTCCAGGAGGTTCCTACTTGGGCTTTCACCCGGCCAGCCTGCGGCCAGCAGCGATTGGCGGTCCGCCACCTTGCCGAACTTGGAGAGCAGGGTTGCCAGGATGCGGGCCTCGACGTCCGGCAGCGAAACCCACCCCGTGGTGGTCCGCAGCACACCGTCGTCCAGGACCGGCTGCTCGGTCGAGCGTCGCCGCAGCGATTCGATCCTGGCCTGCACGTCCTGGTGGTCGGCCGGCAGCCGAACCCAGTCCTCAGCAGGATCGACCGTCAGCGGCGGCGATGCGTCCGGGTCGACCAGCAACAACCGCGGCCTCGACGATTTCTTGAGCTGGGCCCGTCGCTCCTGCTCCTCGGGCCAGTGCAACAGCTCCACCGTCATGAACGAAACGGTAGATCCGGAATGTTTCTCGCTTGTTTCGGCCTGGTGAATGGCTGTTACCCGGCGGGCCGCCGGTGCCTGCGGTCAGTCGAAGGTGATGACACTTCGGGCCACGTTGCCGGCCTTCATGTCGGCAAAGCCTTCGTTGATCTGGTCCAGCGGGATGGTCTTCGACACCATCTCGTCCAGCTTCAGCCGACCGTCGAGGTACATCTCGACGAAGCGGGGCATGTCGGTCCGGAACTGGTTCGACCCCATGTTCGAACCGGTGAGCTTCTTCTCGTACAGCAGCTCCGGTCCGTGGATCTCCACCGTCGTCCCGACCGGGATCATGCCGATCACCGTGGCCTGGCCACCGTTGCGCAACATCTTGAAGGCGTCCTCGGCGGTCTGTTTCAGGCCGACCGCCTCGAAGGAGTTCTCCACACCCTGCCCGTCGGTCAGCTCCTTGACCTGCTGGACGGCGTCTCCGGCCGATGCGTCGACGACGTGGGTGGCGCCCAGCTCCTGCGCCAATTCCAGCTTGGCCGGGTTCATGTCCACGGCGATGACCTTGTTGGCCCCCGCGATCCGCCCACCCTGAATGGCCGACAGACCGATGCCGCCGCAGCCGATCACCGCCATGGTGGAGCCCGGCTCCACCTTTGCGGTCCGGAACACCGCTCCCAGGCCGGTGGTGACACCGCAGCCGATCAGCGCCGCCTTGTCGAGGGGCATCTCCTCCCGAATCTTCACCACGGTGTGCTCGTGGACGAGCATTCGCTCGGCGAACGACGAGAGATGGAGGAACGAGTTGACGGGCTCCGACCCGCGGGATAGACGGGACGGCTTGTCCTTTCCCCGGGTCAGCTCGGTGTTCTTGTTCTCGCAGAGCGACAGGTGACCGTTGGTGCACTGGGCGCAGGTGCCGCAGAACGCCGAGAGGCAGGTGATGACATGGTCACCCGGCTTCACGTAGTGCACGTCCGAGCCGACCTCCAGCACCACCCCGGCCGACTCATGGCCGAGCACCGTCGGGCACGGGTGGGGGTACAGGCCCTCCATGAAGTGCAGATCGCTGTGACAGAGGCCGGCGGCCTTCGTCTCGATGAGTATCTCCCGCGGGCCGGGGCCGTCGATCGAAATGTCCTCGATCTCCAGTTCGCCGGGGATCGAGTTCAGCACGGCTGCTTTCACGGTGTTCTCCTTGCGTGTTCGCTGCGGGTCTGCTGGACGGTCCGATGTCGTTGATGCGGTCGGGTTTCGGCAGGGGCGGGTGTCTGCGGGACTACTGATCCTCGCCACTCTGGGCGAGCTTGTCCACGGCCTGCACGAAGCGCTCCAGGTACTCCGCAAGTTGGACCTGTTCCTCCGGGGTGAACTCGGACAGGATCTCGCTCAGGCCCTGCTGGACCCGGGAGCTGATCTCCCCGTAGCGCTCACGGCCGGCCATCGTCGGCATGACAACGATGGATCGCTGGTCATCCTCGGCCCGGACCCGCTCGACCAGCCCTTTCTCAACCAGGCAGCCGACGGCCCGGGTGGTCGAGGCGGGGGTGATGTGCATGGCCTCCGCCAGGGCGCCCATCCGCAGTGGACCCTGCTGGCAGATGAGGCTCAGCGCATCGGCGAGGGCGAGGTCGAGCGGTTCGCCTCCGACGCTGTAGAACATCTCTTTGACCCGGATCATCGACGCACCGCGGCGGATTTGCCGCCACGCCCGTCCGACCCGCCGCCGAATATCAACGTTGGCCGTCACCGCAGATGTCATCTCGTGTTCACCAGTACTTCCGTCCCGTCGCCACCAACCGTGAGGTGTGGGCTCTTGGAGTATGAGTTTGGCCGTTCAGGTCTCGGTTTGCGAGTCGGAGAGCGGATTTGGTGTCCCCAAATCCGCCGATTCGTAGGCTGCCAACGCCTCGAACCAGAGGGTGCGGACCGGCATCCCAAGAGCCTGAGCAGCGGAAACGAGGTCGTCGTACTCCGGTTTGGCACCGAACGGTCCGACTTTGATGGCAATCGTCCTGCCGTGGACCGTCACCTTGTCGAAACGTCTGCTGAGGATGTGTTTTGTAGCCGATCTTGAGCGGATGCCGAGGGTCCCCGTCTCACGGAACAGCAGGTCGCGGAGCCGGGCGTCATCGCCCGGGGTGCACATCACGTTCAGCTCGACCGCCGGTCGACCCTTCTTCATCACGATCGGGGTGGCCCACGCGTCCGCCGCCCCCTCGGCGAGACAGCGGTCGATCGTGTTCGCCACCAGTTCCGGTGTCAGGTCGTCCACGTTGGTGGTGAGGATCGTGGCGGCCTGCTGCTCGACTGCGGTCTCGGTTCGGTCCGCGTCCGGGTACGGCGCCGAGCCGTCCTCGACCACGATGGCGGTCAGGACGTTCGGGTAGTGGCCCGGGTCCCGGCCCCCCGCACCTCTGGCCAGGGACGCCATTGTGCCCGCGGGCAGCGGACCAAAACCGTCGGCCATCGTTGTCAGCAGGGCTGCGCCGGTCGGGGTGACGGTTTCGGCCGTGACGTCGACCGGGGTGATCTCGGCGCCGATGAGCAGAGCGGCCGTGGCGGGGGCCGGGATCGGCAGCCGACCGTGAGCGGCGTCGGTTGTCCCGTGCCCCATGCCGATCGGTCCGCAGATCACCCGATCGACTCCGAGCATGGTCAGGGCGAGCCAGGAGCCGACGATGTCAACGATGGCATCCACGGCGCCGACCTCGTGGAAGTGGACCTCGTCGATCGACACGTCGTGGATGCCCGCCTCGACCTCACCGAGGCGGCGAAACGTTGCCCGGCTGCCCGCCTTCACCCGGTCCGCCAGCGCGCTGTCCGCCAGCATCTCGTCGATGGAAGACCAGGTCCGGTGGTGGTGACCCTCCTCGGTCCGGACGACGGCCCGGTGTGCGCTGAGCGAGCAGCGCATCGCCGTCTCTGCCTCCAGTGTCCAGCCCGGTACGTCGAGGTCGGCCAGCCCGGCCCGGATCTCGTCGGCCGGTGCGCCAAGCCCGATCAGGGCACCGAGCACCATGTCACCGGCGGCACCGAACGCGGGGTCGAGCCACAGCGTCCGACGCACGGTTGACAGCGTCTTACGCCCGGTTGACAGCGTCCGACGCCCGGTTGACAGCGTCATGAGCGTTCAGCGGTCCGGCTGAGGCAACGGAGAATGCGGTGGGCGGCGCACGCTGCGCCGTAGCCGTTGTCGATACCAACGACGGAGATCCCCGGTGAGCAGCTGGTCATCATCGACGCGAGGGCGGTTTGGCCTTCAAACGCCGTGCCGTACCCGACCGAGGTGGGCACCGCGATCAGCGGTTGGGCCACCAGTCCGCCGAGGACGGTGGGCAGCGCACCTTCCATACCGGCGACGGCCACGATGACGTCGGTGTCCTCCAACTCCGGGAGGACGTCCAGCAGCCGCTGCAGGCCGGCAACACCGACGTCGACCACCTGGTCGACCCGGTGGCCGAGCGCTTCGAGGGTCAGCCGGCACTCGTCGGCAACGGCAAGGTCGGAGGTGCCGGCGGCCATGACGGTTGCGGCGGTCCCGGTGGCCGAGCGATGCCGCCAGGTGAACGTCGACCCGGCGGCGGCGTCCGGGGCAAGCTCGGTCAGGGCCCGTTGCTGGTCCTCGGTGGCCCGGGTGGCGATGACCGTATCGTCCCCGTTGGCCAGCATGGCTTGAACGATCTCGACGCACTGGGCGGTGGTCTTCGAAGCGCAGTAGACCGCCTCCGGCAGGTCGATCCTGACCCCTCGACCCAGGTCCAGCCTGGCTTCTGGGCCGACTTCTGAGTGGGCGGTCTTGTGGATCTCCGCCGTCATCGTTTCACCGGCGCCGCGTCGACCCGGCTGGTGGGACCGGGTTCTGCGCCCCGCTGATCGACACGGCTCGGGCTTGTCACGCTGTGGTTGAGGTTGCCGCTGCGAAGGCCGGCGAGGTCGAGGGTGACGTACCGGTACCCGGCTCCGGTCACCGCGGCGACCAGTTCCTCCGCCCGTTCAACGGCCGCCGCCATTTCCGCCCCCGGCAGTTCGATCCGGGCGGTGTCGTCGTAGTGCCGGACCCGGACGTCGGTGAACCCGAGGTCGCGGAGCCCGGCCTCGGCCCGGTCGACCTTGGACAGGAGCGGCACGCTCACCGCGGTGCCGTACGGCAACCGGGACGACAGGCACGGCATGGCCGGGCGGTCCCACACTTCGAGGCCCCAGTGTTTGGCCAGCGCACGAATGTCGGCCTTTGCCAAGTCCGCTTCGACGAGCGGGAACCGAGCGCCCCGGGATGCCGCGGCCTCCTGGCCGGGTCGATGATCGCCGAGGTCATCGACGTTCACCCCGAGTGTGATGGTCATCGGCGTCCCGCCGGCCTGCGCCGCCCGGTCCGCATAGCCGGTCAGCTGATCCATCAGGGCCGACTTGCACCAGTAGCAGCGGTCGCTGTTGTTGGCCACGTAGCGATCGTCGGACAGTTCATCGGTGGCCACGGCGATCCACGGGATCGACCATCGGGCGGCCAGCTCCCGGCACTGCTCCAGCTCTCCGGTGGCCAGGGATGCGGAGTCGGCCGTTGCGGCGACCATCCGGTCCCCCAGGACCCGGTGGGCGGCCAACGCCAACAGCGAGGAATCAACCCCGCCGGAGAAGGCCACAATCATCGGGCCGACGGCGTCGATAACGTCGGTCAGCCGTCGCTCCACCGCAGCGATGTCGATCTCGGTCACGGCTCCCAAGGGTACAAGAGCCCCGCAGCGGCGACGAGATTGGATCCACCGGTGAGCCCCTGGCCGGGTCCACCAATAGGCTCTGTCCATGCAGCAGCAGGAGACCGATCGACCGATGACCACGTTCGCCACTGCGGATCTGGATCGAACGGACGCCTACAAGCTCACCACCGGGTTGATCGTGCCCCGGCCGATCGGGTGGATCGGCACGTACGGGCCGGACGGTGTGGCCAACCTGGCTCCGTACTCCTTTTTCCAGGCGGTGGCCACCAACCCGCCGGTCATCATCTTCTCCGCCGGAGTGGCGGATGGGGCGGTCAAGGACAGCCTGGCCAACTGCCGGGCGTCCGGCGTGTTCACCGCCAACCTGGTCGATCATGGGCTGTCGGTAGCGATGAACGAGACCTCGGCCGAGGTCCCGCCATCGGTCGACGAGTTCGGGCTCGGTGGCTTGACCGCCCGGCGGTTCGGGTCGGTCGAGGCGCCGGGCGTGGCGGAGGCCAAGGCGGTGCTTGAGTGCCGGGTGGTGAATGAAGTTCTGCTGGGCGGTGCCCCGTTGGAGCACGCGGTGACCTTCGGCGAGGTTGTCGCCTTCCACATCGCGGACGAGGTCCTGGATGGCACCAGGGTCGACGCCGAGAAGTTGGACGCCGTGGGGCGGCTGGCCGGATCGAACTACGCCAGCAC
>JBCCGJ010000030.1:0-29906 GCA_039029335.1 Actinomycetota bacterium
GAACCGTCGACGGTGATCTCACCGCCGGAGCTGCGGCCCCGCAGGAGGTTCGTCCCGGCTATGGCCGCCACGTAGTCGGTGGCCGGGCGGCGGCGGATCTCTTCAACCGTCCCCCGCTGGGTCGTTGCGCCGTTCTCCAGGATGTGGACCTCGTCGGCCAGGATGAAGGCGTCCGCCGGGTCATGGGTGATCAACAGCCGCGGCCCCGGATAGTTATCGAGGTGGACCGCCAACGATCGGCGCAGGTCGGTCCTGGTCTCCACATCAAGCGCGGCCAGCGGTTCGTCCAGCATCAGAAGCTGCGGCTCAGTGGCGAGCGCCCGGGCGACGGCCACCCGCTGGGCCTGCCCACCGGACAGTGTTGCCGGACGCCGATCGGCAAGGTCGGTCAGCTCCAGCCGCTCAAGCCACCGTGCCGCCGCAACCCGGGCGGCCCGCCGACGGCCGAAACGGAAGCCGGTCCCGGCGATGTCGGGGCCGTCGCCGCCCCGGTCCGGTCGCCCGGTGGAGCCGGTCAGACCGAACGCAACGTTGTCCAGGACCGTGAGGTGGTCGAACAGCAGGTAGTCCTGGAACACCACCCCGACCCGTCTGGCCTCTGCCGGAACGAACCGCCCGGTGGTCGGATCGTCAACCACACGCTCGCCGAACCGGATACGGCCACGCTGGAGGGGGACCAGCCCGGCCAGCACCTCGACGACGGTCGACTTGCCGGCCCCGTTCGGGCCGAGCAGGGCCACGGTCCTGCCGGCTTCGATCTCGATGTCCACGGCCAAACCGAACCCGTCCCCTCTGGTGACCCCGATCGATGCAGCCACCGGAATCCCTGCGCCGGTGGACGGTTCGGCCGTCGCCGGTCGCTCGGTCATCGCGCACCCCACCAGCGACCTCGAAGTCCCACCAGCACCAGTAGGGACACGGCGATCAGCACAAGGCTGAGCGCGACGGCGGCGTCGCGGTCTGACTCCAGGGCGACAAAGACGGCGAGCGGGAGGGTTTGCGTCCGGTCCGGGAGGTTGCCGGCAAAGGTGATCGTCGCCCCGAATTCCCCGAGAGCCCGGGCCCACGCCAACACGACACCGGCCCGTAGTGATGGCCCGATCATCGGAAGGGTGACCCGCCGGAAGACGGTCAGCGGGCCGGCGCCGAGGGTTGCGGCAGCCTGCTCGAACCGGCGGTCCGTGCCGGCCAGAGCCCCTTCGACGGCGACCACCAGGAACGGCATGGCCACGAAGGTGTTGGCGATGATGACCCCGGCCATGGAGAACGGCAGCACGAGGCCGGTCGCTTCGTACAGCGGCTCACCGATCAGGCCGCGCCTGCCGAACGCAAACAACAGCGCAGCCCCGCCGACCACCGGAGGCAGCACCATCGGCAGGGTGACCAGGCCGCGGATCAGGTGACGACCGGGGAACTCGGTCCTGGCCAGGACCCAGGCCAAGGGCACACCCAGCACACAGGAGAGTGCCGCCGCCGCAGTCGACGTGATAAGCGACAGCCGGAGCGCCTCGGTCACCACCGGCCCTTGCAGCAGCTCGGCGAGGGAGCCGAATGGGGCTCGGGCCAGGAGGCCGATCAGCGGCACAACAAAGAGGGCGGCGCCAACGATCGCCGGAATCAGCAGGATCGTCGGCGCTCGGGTCCCGACCCGTCGTTCGCCCGCTCCGGTTCCGATCACGGTGCCTCCAACCCGATCACGGTGCCCCGAATCCGAAGCCGGCCAACACCGCCCGGCCCTCGTCACCAAGCACAAAGGTCGCGAACCGCTCTGCTCCGTCTCCGGCCGGTCCGTCTGCGACGGTGGCGATCGGATAGCGCGCCGTGGCGGCCAGACCTTCGGGCGGGATGACTTCGCCGACGCTGCCGAACGCGGCGTCGGCCGCGATGTCGGTCATATACACAAGACCGGCGTCCAGTTCGCCCTCGGCGATCTTGGTCAGCAGCGCCCGTACGTCCGGTTCGTAGCTGTCAACCGCGGGGTCGATGCCCGCCGCAGCGAGTTCGGTGGCAGCCAGGTCGCCGCACGGGACGGCCCGGTCGCACAACCCGATGAACAGTTCGGTTCGGCCGAAGTCGGCCAGGCCGGTCACCCCCGCGGGATTACCCTCCGGGACGGCGATGGTCAGGCGGTTGGTGGCAAAAACCGTTGCCGATCCGGGGATCGCCCCGCCGTCGATCACCTGGTCCATGGTCCGTTCGTTTGCCGAGGCGAAAACGTCCGCCGGTGCCCCGTCGAGGATCTGGGCCCGCAGCGACGAGCTGCCGGCCAGGTTCAGCCTGACCTGCAGGTCCGGGTTGGCGTTCTCGAACGCGGCGGCCAGCTCGGTGAACGCATCGGTGAGGGATGCTGCGGCAAAGACGTTGACGGTTGTCCGCTGGTCCTCACCGGCCGAGCCGCCCCCGCAGGCCACCAGGACACCAAACGCCGGGACACCAACCACCAGGGCGTAGAACGCGACGACGACCGTCCGCCTGAGCGGTGGCACGCCGAGCCGGGGTCTAGCCGCCACCGGCCGTCACAGTGGTTACCGGCACAGTAGTTACAGTGTGACTAGTCATCGCACCGAAGGGTACGCTACCGGTGATGGGTGAACAACACCGCCCCGGCCAGGCCCCAACGGCGGCTTCGCGCAGTGCGGCGCCCGATCCGGTTTCCGGTTCAACGTCAGAGCCTGCGTCCGATCCGGCTTCCGCGGCGGGCGATGACCCGGCCGGACCACGCTGCTCGCGTAATGAGTGGGTGGTGCTCGGGCTTCTCGGCGAGGGATCGAACCATGGGTTTGCGTTGGCCAAGGAGTTGTCCCCGGGCACCGACCTCGGCCGGATCCTGACTGTCCGCCGATCGCTGGTCTACCGGGCACTCGACCGTCTGGTCAGCCAGGGGTTCGCCGTGCCGTACCAGACCGAACCGGGGGACGCCGGACCGACCAGAACGATTCACCGCATCAGCGACGCCGGCGCGGCCAATCTCGACCGGTGGCTTGTCGAGCCTGTCCGTCACATCCGGGACGTTCGGGTGGAGTTCCTGTTGAAGCTGCGGTTGCTGGAACGGCGCGGGACCTCTCCGGAGACGCTGGTCACCGCACAGCGTGACGCACTCACCGGAACCATTGCCGGACTGTCCGATCGACTCGACGACCCCGAGGTGGACGTGGTCGACCGCTGGCGGGCTCAGAGCGCGCTGGCTGTCTCCCGGTTCCTCGACCAGCTGGGCAGCTGATCGATCGCCGGCCGGGTCGGTCAGATCGGCAGATCGCCGGTGGCGGAGCGGGTTGACCCGCTGTCGGTGAACGCGGCGATGGTTCGCTGGGCGATCCGCATCTGGTGGACCTCGTCGGCCCCGTCGGCGAACCGGGCCCATCGGGCGTGCTGGTACATGTGGGCCAGCGGGGTGTCCGTTGAGTAGCCGAGCGCGCCGTGTACCTGAATCGACCGGTCGATGATCCGATTCAACGCGTTGGCCACGAAGTGTTTCGCCATCGACACCTCGGACTTGAACTGGACCGACTCGTCGATGCGGGATGCGTCGATCTTCGATGCGGCGTGGAGCACCATCAGCTTCGCCTGATACAGCTCCATCGTCGAGTCGGCGATCATCCACTGAATGCCCTGCTTCTCGGCCAGGATCGAACCGTGGCTGTATCGGTCAAGCGACCGTTCCACCATCATGTCCAGCGCGGTCTCCGCCTGGGCGATCCACCGCATGCAGTGAGCGAGACGGGCAGGACCGAGCCGGTACTGCCCGAGAAGATGGCCCTGGCCCCGTCCACCGAGCATCTGATCCTGATGGACCCGAAGATCCTCGATGACGATCTCGGAATGACCGGTGCCACCATGCATCGTCTCGATCTGGCGAACCTCGTTCCAGCCGTCACTCGGCAGGTCGATGATGAACGCGGTGTTGGCCGCCTGCGGAAGATCGGGGTCATCCTCAGTCCGGGCGATCAGGATGGCGAAGTTGGCCCGGTGGGCGTTCGAAATGAACCACTTGTGGCCGTTGATGACCCACTCGTCGCCGTCGGGGTACGCGTTTGTCCTGATCAGGGTCGGATCGGACCCGGCGACCTCCGGCTCAGTCATGGCAAAACAGGACCACACCCGGCCGTCACAGAGCGGCTTCAGGTACCGCTCCTTCTGGTCGTCGGTCGCCCAGTGCAGCAGTGTGTGCATGTTGCCCTCGTCCGGGGCCTGGCAGTTGAGCACCCAGGGCCCGATGCGGGACTTTGCGGCTTCGGCCTGGACCATGGCCAGTTCGACGTGCCCGAGGCCCATGCCGCCCCAGTCCTCCGGCATGTGGGGGAGCCAGAGCCCGTCGCCGAACGCTCGCTTCCGCAGCTCGACCATGGCCGCCCCGTAGGCCGCACGGTCGTTCTCGGCCAGCTGCTCCGCTTCCAGTCTGGACTCCTCGGGGATGACAACGTCGGCGATGAACATGCGGACCCGGTCTCGGATCTGTTCCAACTCGGGGGTCAGGGTGAAGTCGATGGCCATGGGCTCACGCTACTTCGGACCGGGACGAGACCTTGAAACGAAGCGGTGTAGCGGACCGGGTCGAACCGGTGGTGGGAGTGTTGGTCGGCTGTTAGATTCACGGTCTTGGGCGAAGGTCTCGACATCTGTCTGTTCGGCCTCGGTGAGGCCGGTTCGCTCCTGGCGGCCGATCTGGTCGCCGCCGGGGCGGTTGTCGGCGCGTTCGACCCCGCGGAGGTCGGCACCCCGGAGGGCGTCGAGCGGTTTGTCCATCCGTCGCTCGCCGTTCGGTCCGCCGAGCTTGTCCTTGCGGTCACCGGCGGTGCGGAGGCCAAGCTGGCGATGCTGCAGTCGCTGGACGCCATTCGGACCGATGCGGTCTACGCCGACTTCTCCACGTCCTCGCCGGAGCTGAAGAACGAGCTGGCCGCCCTTGCCGGTCGGCGGGACCTGGCGTTCGCCGACGTCGCCCTGATGGCCAGCGTGCCCGGCCTCGGCCTGTCAACGCCGTGCCTGGTCTCGGGCCCCGGCGCGGAACGGTGCGCCGGGCTGGTGAACGATCTGGGCGGCCGGATGGACCCGATTCCCGGCCCCCCGGGGGCGGCGGCGGCCAAAAAGCTGCTTCGCAGCGTGATGATGAAGGGCACCGCAGCGGTCCTGCTGGAATCGCTGGAAGCCGGTGCGGCCCTGGACGATGTCGAGTGGCTCTGGGAGAACCTCACCGCGGAGGTCACCGCGGCGGACCGGTCCTGGCTCCGCCGGTTGGTCACCGGCTCGAAAACCCATGCCGGTCGGCGCATTCACGAGATGGAGGCGGCCGAGGACATGCTTGACGGGTTGGCCGTTCCCGCCCCGATGACCAGGGCGACGATCGAAAGCCTCACCAGACTGCTCGAGGTGGACCTGCCGGAACTGCCGTTCCCCCAGGTCCCGGCGGATCTGGAGTCCAGCGTGCTCCAACCAACCCTCGATCCCGAGTAGCCCACCCGTCCGGTCCGCTATGGTCGGCCGGATGGGACGGTACGCGATCAAGACCCCGCCACACCACGCAGGCTGGACCGAGTTCCTCGACCTCTGGAAGGCCGCGGATCAGATCGAACTGTTCGAGTCCGCCTGGAACTGGGACCACTTCTATCCACTCGCGCCGCCGTACGACGGACCGAACCTGGAAGGGTGGACCATGCTGGCCGCGCTGGCCCAGGCGACCAGCCGCATCCGGATCGGCTGCATGGTCAACGGGATGCACCACCGGCATCCGGCGGTCACCGCGAACATGATCGCCACCATGGACCACATCTCCGGCGGCCGGTTCGAGTTCGGGATCGGCGCAGGCTGGAATGAGATGGAGACCGACGCCTACGGACTTGACCTCGGATCCCTCAACGCCCGCTCCGACCGGCTGGAGGAGGGGTTGGAAGTGATCGTCTCCCTGCTCTCCAACAGGGAGACGACCCACCACGGGACGTACTTCGACCTGACCGACGCCTGGTGCGAGCCGAAGTGTCTACAGACCCCGTACGCCCCGATCGTCGTCGGCGGCAAGGGACGCAAGCGGACCCTGCGCACCGCAGCCCGGTTCGCCGACCAGTGGGACATGACGTTCCCCGACAGTCCGGCGGACTGGGAGGAACTGAACGAGGTGTTGATCGGCCACTGCAACGAGGTGGGACGGGACCAGGCCCAGATCACGAGGAGCGTGCATCTCGGGTTTGATCCGGATGCCGATGTGGCCGAGCTGGCCGACAATGCGGCAGGGTTCTTCGCCGCCGGTGTCGACGTCGTGGTCTGGTCGATGCGGGGCCCCGTCGACACGAACCGGTTGGGTCCGCTGGCCGATGCGTTGATCGCCGCCGGGTGAGCTCGGCGACCGTCGGCGCCGCGAGGCGTCTTGCGGCGCCCGTGTACAGCCCGTGGTTCGGCATGTCGATGTGCGTCGGCATGGTCGCCGTCGCCCTGCCGCTGTACCTGGAGGACATCGACGTCGGTTACCTGGCGCTGTCCGCCGTCCTTGCCGCGGTGGGGCTCGGCTCGGCGGTCGGCGGCATCCCGGCCGGTGACCGCGTCTCCCGATTCGGGCCGTCCCGGATCATCCTGATCGGTGCGGTGACCATCGCCGTCACCACCCTGCTTGTCGGATTCAGCCGGGATGCCCTGGTGCTCATCGCCCTGCAATTCCTCGCCGGAGTGGGCGCCATTGCGATGCGGATCGGCGGGCAGACCTGGATCACGGTCACCGCCCCGGCATCCCAGCGGGGCCGGTTGCTCTCGACGCTCGGTGGTATCCGCCGGTTCGGGATGTTTGCCGGCCCGTTCGTGGCCGGCGTGTGCATCCAGGCCTTCGGGTTCACGACAACCTTTGTGGTCGCCGGGGTGCTGGCGGTGATCGGCCTTGCCCCGAACCTCGGCGTGACCGACCCCGGTCCCGGGCCCGCTCCGGAGCGCGTCTCCCTCCTGTCCGTATTGGCGACGCACTGGCGCCGACTGCTGATCGCCGCGTCCGGGCCGGTCCTGATCATGGTGGCCAGGCGTGGAAGGTCCATCGTCCTGCCGCTGATCGGCGTTGAGCTCAGCCTCAGCCCGGCCGAGGTTGGACTGTTGGTCTCGGTCGGCGCGGGCGCAGACCTGCTGCTCTTCCCGGTGGCCGGCTACCTGATGGACCGGTTCGGTCGCCTGAAGGCGATCGTCCCCGCGTTCTGCCTGATGGCCGCCGGGTTGTTTCTGCTGGCGGCTGCGGACTCCGGTACTGCGGTGGTGATCGCCGGGTCGGTCATCGGCGTCGGCAACGGTCTCAGCGCAGGCACGATGCTGACCCTCGGCTCCGACCTTGCCCCGGAGGAGTCGACAAGCCAGTTCCTGGCCGGTTTTGCCGCACTGCAGGACTGGGGCCAGATCCTCGGCCCGCTGCTGGTCGGCTGGATCGCCGCGGCGATCGGCCTCGGTGCATCGGCGGCGGCGCTCGGCGTTGTGCTGCTCGTCGGTGTCGGGTTGATCGTGGTGACGGTGGGGGAGACCGGTGGCGGTCGGGCTGGATCGGTTGCTCAGAGCCCGGCCAGCTGAAGCGCCCACAGCGCCAGCATGCCGACGATGAGAACCGAGCCGATGCTGCGGGTCCGGTAGCCGATGATCCCGGCGACCGCAGCGGCGATGAGCCGGGGGTTGACCGTGGCCGCCCCGCCAATCCCGTCGTCCCCCAGGATCGGGGGGAGCACGATCGCCGCAAAAACCGCCGGCGCCACATACTTCAGCGAGCGCCGGGACCAGCCGGGCAGGGAGAGCCGGGAGCCGAGCGCAAAAAACGACAGCCGCATCAGGTAGGTGCCCAGCCCACCAACCACAAACACCACCCAGGCCTTCATCGCAAAACCCTCATCCCGCGACCTCACCGACCGCCGCCGACCGGCGTCGTTCCAACCGCCAGTCGAGCAGGCCGGCAACGGTGATGCCGCAGATCGAACCGGCCAGCAACCCGAGGCCCGCAGGTTCCAGATCCCGACCGACCACCGCGATGACCCCGGACACCGCGGCGGCCACCAGCCCGGGTCGGTCCTTGAGGGCGTTGATCAGCAGCGCCAGAAAAAGCAGCGGCACGGCGAAGTCCAGGGACCAGGAGGACGGGACCACGTTGCCGACCAGCACGCCGATGCCGACCATCACCACCCAGAGCGCCCACCAGAAGAACCCGGCGGCCAGGAAGTAGCTGATCCGGTAGGGCAGCGAGTCGCTGTCCGGACGCTGCTCGCTGGTGGCGAAGACCTGGTCGACCAGCACGTACGCACCGACCCACCGGAACCACCCGGGGGCGTGCTGAAACCGCTCCTGCAACGCCGCGCTGTACATGGCGTGACGGGCGTTGACCACAAGGATGGTGACGATGGCGAAGAGTGCCGTCCCGCCCGCATCGAGGACCAGGATGGCGGCCAGCTGTGAGGCGCCACCGAAGACGATGAACGAGGACGACCATCCGGCCAACCGGGACACCACGGTCGACTCCGAGATGAGCAGCCCGAGGACCAGCCCGAAGACCGGGACCGGCGGTGCCATCGGTGCGACGTCACGAATGCCGTCCCGGACACCCTGGCGGTCCCACATTGCCGTGAAGCGGTACAGCCGTCCCCGCGGCTGCCGGCCACCGCGGCTGCTCGACGGGCGCCGGTCGTCGCCATCGCCGGCGGCCCGATGCGGGCCGCCCGGATTTGCCGCCATCAGCCCTGCGGCGGTGGCTTCACGAAGAACCGGACCCGCCAGTCGGGCTGGGTCTGATCGTTGATGGTCAGCCCAAACGCATAGCTGGAGCCGGTGGCCAGTGGCAGGGGGGTCAGGGTGATGGCCAGCGACACCCCGAGGGGGGAACCCGGCCGCATACCCGCAGGCCGCCCGGCCTCGAACTTGCCGTTGATGACCACCGGTTTCTCGTTCAGCGATACCGGGTGCCCGTCCTCGTCCTGGAGTTCGATTCGCCACAGGTGGGGGACGTTGGCCTTGTCCCACGGGATGGTGATCTGCAGGGCAAGCGCCAGTGGTTGCGGTTTCGGCCCGATCACCGAAAGTCCGCCCCCCAGGATGAACAGCTTGCCGCCCGAAACCTGGGCGGCGTCACAGAGCAACATGTCGACGGTGAGGCCGGAACCGGCCAGAAAGTCCTCCATCACGGTCTTCCTTCGGTGTCCAGCGCGGCGATCGCCGTCTTGAAGAACTCGTTCACGGGCCTGGCTGCGTCCCAGTGATCCAGGATGAACCCGCCGAGATCGTCGGTGAGGAGCAGCTCCGGATCCTCGTACCCGGCCCAGAAGACCCACTGTTTGTTGAAGACCAGTGGTTGGTCCTCGGCCAGTGCGGCGAGGTCCTTCGGGACCCGCTTCGCCTGCTCGCCCTGCAACTCTCCGCCGAACAGTTTCCGGTACGGCTTGGTCCCCAGGGCCCTGGTCAGGGCGGTGTGGTGGTGCCCGACATACCGACGGAGGTGATCTCGTAGGGCGGTGTCCGGTGCGTACATCCCCCCGGCAACCGCGACCCCGGACAGCCCCAGCCGTACCGTGTAGGCCGGATAGGACGGATCGTGCTTTGCGGTCCGACCGACGGTGATGCCGAGGTCGGTCTTGTAGGGAGTCTTGTCGGCGGCGAAACGGGTGTCGCGGTTGATCCGGTAGGTGGCCTTCGCCGCATCGATCTGATATTCCGGCTCCCGGTCCTGGATCTCCGCCACCAGATCCTCGGCCAGAGCCCGGTACGGCGTCCGCAGGTGGGTCTCGTAGGCCGTGCGGTTCTCGTCGAACCACACCTTGTTGTTGTTCTCGGCCAGCCCCCGCCAGAAGTCGAGGGTCTCGGCGGTGAAATACGCCATCACTGAACCCTAACGGCAATCCCCGGAAGCCCTGGGCTCGGAATCCCGCCCGATGTCCCGCAGCCGCCGCGGAGCGCAATACAGTAACAAACTGTTGTCGCCCCCGGCACTGCATCCACCGGCACTGCAACCACTGGCACTGCATCCAACGGTTGTGGTCCCGCCGATGTAGTACGTGGTGCGTTTCTTCGTCACCCCCCCGTACCCCATCAGGAGCACGTCGTGTTACGTCGAGCCGTTCAATTCTTCGCCAGGAACACCGGTGTCACCCTGCCGCTGTGGATCCTTCTTATGGGCTTCGGCCTTGTCGCCTACTTCGGCCTGCTGCCCCGGGAGGGGTTCCCGTCCGTCGAGCTGCCGATCAGCGTCGCATCCGGCGGGTACTTCGTCGACGACCAGGAGCAGGTTGACGCGGACGTCACCCAGCCGATCATCGCCGCGCTCCAGGAACGGGAGGAGATCGACCAGATCATCACCAACGCCAGGGACAACTCCTTTGTTGTGGTGATCGAGCTGGACGACACGTACACCTCGCAGTACGGCGTCGACCTGCTGAACGAGGAGTTGGCCGCGCTTGACCTGCCGCCCCAGGCCGAGTTCACCACCGAGGTGGTTGACGCAGCCCTGTTCTTCAACCGCTTCGACCTGCTGGTCGGGGTGTACGGACCTCCGGAGGCCTCCGCCGAGGAGCTGGAGGCTGCGGCGAACAGCATCATCGAAAGCTTCGACGGGTTTGCCGAGATCGACGGCGCAGAGGTCGTTGAGCTGATCAGCCGCGGCATCAACCCCGCCACCGGTGAAGAGGTGGCGAACGAGACGGACTTCAATCAGACAACCGTGGTGGAGAACGGGGAGATCGTCTTCCGGCCGTCCATCTCCATCGGTGTGGTCGCCGCGGAGGGTGTCGACGCGCTCGGCATCCGCGACGCCACCGATCTGGTGCTTGAGCAGGTTGCGGCGGACGAGATCCTCCCGGCCGATTTCGAGGCGTTTGTTGCGGTTGACTTCGCCTCGCAGATCCGCCAGCAGATCGGATCGCTGCAGGGCAACGTGCTGACCGGTCTGATCGCGGTGGCCTTCATCGCCCTTGTCCTTATCTCCTGGCGGGCCTCGATCATCACCGCCCTGTTCATCGTGACCGTATTGGCCACCTCGGTCGGCTTGCTCTACCTGTTCGGCATCTCGCTGAACACCATCTCCCTGTTCGGCCTGATCCTGGCCCTCGGTCTCTTTGTCGACGACGCCATCGTCATCACCGAGGCCATCGATGCGTTCCGAGAGGGGAGAAACGACAAGATAGAGATCATCGGCCACGCCATCGGGCGGGTCGGTGCGGCCAGCATCTCCGGGACCGTGACCACTGTGCTGGTGTTCGCCCCGATGCTGGCCATCAGCGGTGTGCTCGGCCAGTTCATCAGGATCCTGCCGATCTCGGTGATCATCGCCCTGGTCACCTCCCTGCTGCTTTCGCTCATCTTCATCCCGTTCGCCTCACGGTTCATCGTTTTGTCGGCCCCGTCCGCCGGCGGCCCGCTCGCCCGGATGCTGGACCGGATGGCCGAAACCGTGTCCTCGCTGGCCGGGACCCGGGGTAACAAGGGTGTGTTCATCGGCATCGGCGGCTTCCTGGTCAGCCTGGTGATGATCGGCGTCGGGCTGTTCGTCTTCGCCCCGCAGGTCGGGTTCAACATCTTCCCGCCGCAAAAGGACTCGACCGAGATCGCGGTCGAGTACACCTTCCCGCCCGGGACCTCGATCGAGGATGCCAAGGCCCTCACCCTCGAGGTCAACCAGCAGGCGGCGGACCTGCTCGGCGGCGAGCTGGAGAGCGCCTTCACCTACATCGGCGATCAGCGGACCGCGCTGGCCCAGTTCTCGCTGACCGACCTCGGTGGACGGCCGACGGCGCCGGAGCTGGTGGAGGAACGTCTCGACCCGCTGGCCGAGTCCGTCGACGGCGCCCGGGTGGTGTTCAACCAGCTCTCCGCGGGCCCGCCGGAAGAGCTGTTCCCGTTCCAGATGCAGGTCTTCGGCGAGGACGCCGACGTCCTGGCCGCCGCCGGAGCCGAGTTCGCCGCGGTGCTCGACGGTGCGGAGATCTCCCGGCCGAACGGCACGACGTTCAGCGTGTTGGAAACCGACGTTGCGCTGACGGACGTGGTCTCCCGGGAGGACGGACAGCGGTTGATCGAGGTCCGCGCCCGGTTCGACGCGGACGACACCACCACCATCACGTCGGAGACGGAGGCGTTCATGACCGAACGGTTCGGTGAGGCGGAGTTGGCGGCGCTTGGTCTCGCCCCGGACGCCCTCGGATTCGACTTCGGTCTGGAGAGCGAGAACCAGGAGTCCTTCGCCTCCATGCCCATCGCGTTCGGTATCGCGCTGGTCGGGATGCTGGTGTTGTTGCTGATCCAGTTCCGCTCGACCGTGCAGTGGCTGCTGGTCTTCCTGGCCATCCCGTTCAGCTTCTTCGGTGTCTTCGGTGGGTTGCTGCTGACCGACAACGTGTTGAGCTTCTTTGTGATGCTCGGTCTGCTCGGCCTCATCGGTATCGCCGTCAACAACACCATCCTGCTGACCGACTTCGCCAATCAGGAGCGGCGGGCCGGTGCCGATCGCAAGACCGCGATCGAGGTGGCCATTCGCCGTCGATTCCGGCCACTGGTCGCCACCTCGCTGACCACGGTCGCCGGCCTGTTGCCGCTGGCCCTGTCAGACCCGTTCTGGGAAGCGCTCGGCTACACGATCATCTTCGGCCTGCTGTCCAGCACCTTCCTGGTCCTGGTGGCGTTCCCGTACTACTACCTGGCGATCGAGGCCGTGCGGGACCGGTTTGTCACGCCCTGGCGTCGGACCGGGGACCGAGCAGCCGCTGAAGGTGGTGAACTATCGGTCGAGGTGGCCGAGGAGGCCGGTGAGGGCGATCCGGTAACTGTCTGACCCGAACCCACACACGACGCCCACACACACAGGAGCCATGAGGGACCGGTGGCGGAATTCCTCCCTGGCGTGAACGTTCGACAGGTGGGTCTCCACAACCGGTAAACCGCTGCCGGCGATGGCATCGCGTAGCGCCACGCTGGTGTGGGTGTAGGCCCCGGCGTTGCAGACGATCCCATCCGCCCAGCCCATCGCTTCCTGGACGGCGTCGACCATGGCCCCTTCGGCGTTGGTCTGGACGTGGCGGAGTTCGCAGTTGTGCTCGGCCGCCACCTCCTCCAACTGCTTCAGAATGTCCTCGAGGGTCGTCGAGCCGTAGACGTCCGGCTCCCTCGTCCCGAGAAGGTTGAGGTTCGGCCCGTTGAGAACGAGAATCCGGGTGCTGTTGGAGGTCACCGGATCAAGGGTAGCCACGGCCCAAACCGCGGGCTTGTCTTTCAGTCCAGTGGTTCGAGCGGGAACGTGGCGCTGACCACCATCTCGATGATCTCGTCGTTGTTGGTGGCGGCGAACTCCAGCAGGAACTCCTCGCCGGTTTCAACGTCAACCAGGGTCACCGGCGAGCCGTCGTTCTCATCAGCAACCGACGTGGTCTCGAACTCCGCGGATCGGACGGCGTCCAGGATGTCCGTGCGGGCTTCGGCGGGGGTCTCTGCATCGAGTTCGTAGGTCACGACCAGGGTGCCGATGTTCTCCGCAGTCGCCAGCGACGCCCGAATCACCTCCGCAGAGGACGGCGTCCGAATCTTGTCCTGCCACCCCTTGAGCAGGTCATAGCTGTCGTCCCGCAGTTCGATCAGCGAGCGATTGCCGATCGTTACGACAACAAGCCCGGGACGGGGGTCCACGGTGACGGTCAGCTCCTTGTCGTCGCCGGATGCACCGGGCCACCGGAACACCGTGCTGGTCTTTGTCCCGTCCTCGGTCGGTTCGGTGGTGACGTCCGCTTCGTTCCAACTGCGGGAGATCATCTCCGCATCGAAGTAGCCGACCAGGTCGAGTGGACCGTTCGGCGTTCGGAAGACAACGGTCGATTCGGTCAGGATGTTGTCCTCGCCCGGAGTCATCGTTATGTCGATGTCCAGGATCTGGGACCCGAACGGGCTTGCGAGCTTCGGAAAGTCGACCAGTCGCACCATCTGCTGGTGGAGATCATCGGTCTGTCCCCGAACGTCGTTGACAACCTCGGCCACCTCTTCGATCAACGCGTCCTCCGGAAGAGGGGTGTCGTTCTGGGAGACCGGACGGTTGAAATCGATCGTGGTTGTCGTGGTGGGCGGCAGGGTTGTTGTTGTGGTGGTGGAGATGGTGGTCGGCGTTGGCGCGGCGGCTTCGTTACCGATTGTTGTGGTGCCGCCGCAGCCGGCCAGCGCAAGGCCGAGTGCGGCCACCAGCACCGAACCCGAGCGGGCGGTCGGCGCGCCGGGCTGACTGTTGGCAGCGGGCCTGGTATGGCGCGTGACACCGCGACGAAGCGGCAAGCGCCGCCAGGTCCCGCACTGCTTCTGATCCGCCAATCGGGTCATCCGCTCAGGAAGGATACTGCCGGTGCACCGGCCGCGGTAAATAAGGCCGTTACGTTTCCGTTTCCAGGATCTGGCCCGGCCCGAGGACAACCTCCATCGAGCCGAACAGCCGCTCGACGTTGTTGGCGTTCCGCCCCCAGTCGAACAGGCCGAGCACCAACTTCGACTGGATGATGACCTGGGTCCCGCCGCCGGGGAACGTGGCCATGGTGAAGGTGATCCGTTCCCCCCAGCTGCCGCTGTTGATACCCCGCTCCGCCCGAAGCTCGTACTCGGTTGCGCCGGAGCCGATCCGCAGGCCGGCCTCGACGATCGCCCGCTCGGCCGCCCGGTACACCTCGGTCTGCGGCTGGGGGAACACCCGTCGTTCGCTGTGGATCCGTGCCATGAAGGGAGCGTACTCCCGGCGCCCGATCGACAGCGCCACGAACCCGCTCGACGACCCGGGACCGCATCGACGTCGCTGTTCGCGGACCTCACGGGAGGCTTCCCGAGCCGTTCGGGGGAAGGTGCCCGGCCGGAACGTGGACCCGCCCTGCGGGCGCTCGCGCCACCGGGCAATCTCGTTACGCTCGCCGCCCTGAATTGCGAAGACCATCGATCTGTGGTGCCATTGGGCCTGCCAATATTGGTCTTGTCGGTCGATGTCACTACGTGGAGCAGTGCGCTTCGGCGACAGCCAGTCTGCAAGCAGGGGAGAGTGCTGATTTGACATCGTCGACGGATGACGAGCTTCTTGTCGTCGAGGATCTCAAGACGCACTTCGAGGTCCCTGCCGGTGTTGTCAAAGCGGTCGACGGCGTCTCGTTCACGCTGCCTCGGGGCAAAACCCTGGGGATCGTCGGTGAGTCGGGATCCGGCAAGACCGTGCTCAGCCGCTCGATCATGCGATTGAACATCGCGGCCAACGCCCTGTCCTCCGGTTCCGTCCGATACGACGGCCAGGAGCTGCTCGAGTACACCCCCAAGCAGATGCAGAGCCTGTGGGGGATCGAGATGGCCATGGTCTTCCAGGACCCCATGACCTCCCTGAACCCGGTGGTGAAGATCGGCCGTCAGCTCACCGAGCACCTCCGGTACCACCTCACGCTCTCCAAGTCGGAGGCGCAGGACAACGCCATCCAACTGCTGCGAAGCGTACGGATCCCCGAACCCGAGGCCCGTTTCGCCAACTACCCCCATGAGTTGTCCGGCGGTATGCGGCAGCGGGTCTGCATCGCCATCGCCCTGGCCTGCGGCCCGAAGATGCTGTTCGCCGACGAACCGACAACGGCGCTTGATGTGACCGTTCAGCACCAGATCCTGAACCTGTTGGCCACCCAGCAGCGTGAGCGGTTCATGACCATGATCCTGGTCACCCACGATCTCGGTGTCGTCGCAGGCCGGACGGACGAGATTGCGGTGATGTACGCCGGGAAGGTGGTGGAGAAGGCGTCGACCAAGCAGCTGTTCGCCAACATGAAGCACCCCTACACCGAGGCGCTGCTGCGGGCGATCCCCAAGGTCGACCAGCCGAAGCACACCAAGCTGGCGGCGATCGCCGGGAGGCCGCCGGATCTGATCAACCCACCGCCCGGCTGCAAGTTCGCTCCGCGGTGCCCCTATGCCCAGGAGAAGTGCCACACGGCGGAGCCGCCGCTTGTCGCCGCCGCCACCCCCGGTCACAGCTACGCATGCTGGTACCCGGTCGGATCCGACGAGAACCGGGACGCCTACGATCGCAACCTGGCGGCGGGCAGACCCCAGACGTTGGCTGTTGCCGGGCAGATCCAGGCCACCGAGGAACTGGTCGAGCAGGGGAGCGCCGGCTGATGGCGGGCAGCGGAAAGAGCCACCTGCGGGAAAGCAACGAGGTGCTGCTTCGGGTTGAGGACCTCACGGTCGAGTTCCCGGTCCAGGGCGGCAAGGTCCATGCGGTCAGCGGGATCAGCTTCGACATCGTCCAGGGCGAGACGCTCGGCCTTGTCGGCGAGTCCGGCTGCGGGAAGTCGACGACCGGGCGGGCCATCCTGCAGCTGCCCCGCCCCACCGCGGGATCGGTCCAGCTGAGCGACGAGGACCTGGTCGGGCTCGGCCAGGATGAGATGCGCCAGCGGCGGACCTCGATCCAGATGATCTTCCAGGACCCGATCTCCTCGTTGAACCCCCGGCGGATGATCGGCGAGGTTGTCGCCGAACCGCTCCGGGTGTGGGGCCCAACCGACAAGGACGAGCAGTGGGCGCTGGTCAGCGAGATTCTGAACGCCGTCGGCATCGATCCGGATGTGGCCAGGTACAAGCGACCCCACGAGTTCTCCGGTGGTCAGTGCCAGCGCATCTCGATCGCCCGGGCGCTGGTCATGGAGCCGCAGTTGATCATCTGCGATGAGCCCGTGTCGGCCCTCGACGTCTCGGTCCAGGCGCAGATCCTCAACATGCTGGAGGATCTCAAGCAGAAATACGGTCTGACGTTGGTGTTCATCGCCCATGACCTGGCGGTCGTCAAGAACATCAGCGACCGGGTTGCCGTGATGTACCTCGGCAAGATGTGTGAAATTTCCGAGTCGGACGAGCTCTACGCAAACCCGGCCCACCCCTACACCCAGCTGCTACTCGGCTCGATACCGATTCCCGACCCTCTGGTGGCACTCGACGAGGAGGTGGCGGTCGAGGGGGACCTGCCGTCCCCGCTCAACCCACCGTCCGGCTGTCGGTTCCGGACCCGCTGTCCACTGGCCGACGAAATCTGCGAACGGGTGGAGCCGGAGATGCGAAAAGTCACCGACGAGCACTACGTCGCCTGCCACCATCCACTGACCCAGGTGGTCCAAGATCCACAGCCCGAAACGGCCAACATCGCCTGACCACCGGGTGTATCCCGATGACGACCCTGAGACGATTGTCACTCCTGACCTGCGACCGGCAGGCCAACGCTGCTAAAAATCTCTAACGATCTGGAGTCCCGTCAGGGGCCCATCGAGTGCAAATAACCATAAAGGGGAGAAACCTATGACCAAGCGAAGTCTGTACAGACTCCTCGCATTGCTCTTTGCCTTCACCATGGTCGCGGCCGCATGCGGAAGTGACGGCGACGGTGACGGTGACGCAAGTGGCGAGACCGAAACCGAGGCCGGAGAGAGCGAAGACTCCGGTGATGAGGAGGCGGTTGTCGAGGCGGGCACCGAAGCCGAAGGCGACGTCGACACCGAGGTTGAGGTGTCCGACGAGGTCGCAACCCAGGGTGGCGAGATCGCCATCGGTCTCGAGGCTGAGATTGTCGGCATGCGGCCGTGGGAGGACACCTGCGGTTCGCCGTGTATGAACGTGCTCCCCACCATCTACGACAAGCTGATGGAAACCACGGCGGATGGTACCTACGAGGGCTGGCTCCTGGACGACATCACGTCCAACGAAGACTTCACCGTCTGGGTCGGCACCCTGAAGGGCGGCATCTCGTTCCATGACGGCACCCCGCTGACCGCTCAGACCATTGCGGACATGTTCCCGGTGCAGCAGGAGGGTTCAACCTCCGCCGGCCAGGTCACCGCATCGAACCTGATCGGGGTCGAGGCCACCGGCGACCTCGAGGTGACCTACACCTTGAGCGCCGCAAACTCGGCCTTCCCGGCCTACCTGTCCCGGGCACCGCTCGGCATGGTCTTCGAGCCGGGTCTTGCCGCATCCGATCCGGATGCGTACAACGAGAACCCGATCGGTACGGGCCCGTTCATGTTCGTCAGTCGTGACCTGGACAACGAGACCATCGTTGAACGCAACCCGGATTACTGGGGAAGCGATGCCAACGGCACCCAGCTGCCGTACCTCGACCAAATCACGTTCCGGCCGATCCCCGACGAGGGCACCCGGCTTGACGCGCTGCTGTCCGACACCACCCAGGTCATGCACACCCTGCGTCAGGGCACCATCCGTGACGCACGGGCGGCACGCGACGGCGGCGAGGACATCATCCTCTACGAGTTCCAGGGCAACAACGTCGGTGGCGGCATGTTCAACGTGCTGGTCCCGCCGTTCGATGACGTCCGAGTCCGTCGTGGTCTGACGCTGATGAACAGCCAGGAGAACGTGATCGAGGCCCTCGGTGGCACCGGCATCTCGCTCCCCGGCACGCAGTGGTTCAGCCCGGACTCCCCGTGGTACTCGGAGAAGGCCGCAGCGGCCTGGCCCCAGTTCGACTTCGAGGCCGGCGTTGCAGCGCTGCAGGAGTACATCGACGATCCGGAGCGCTCCGACGGCAAAGCCGCCGGCGAGCCGATCGACGCTGAGCTCTCCTGCCCGCCGGACCCCACGCTGATCGCCGCCATGCAGGTGGTCGAGCAGACGTGGTCCGCGAGCGGTCTCATCAACGTCGAGCTGACCAACTATGACCAGCAGACCCACATCAACTACGCCCTCGGCGCCGAAAACGGCTTCGTCGGCGAGCACACCACACACTGCTGGCGTGTTGCGAGCGACGAGGATCCGTCGACCTTCCTGACCCCGGCCCTGGCTCCGCCGACGGCCGAGATCGCTGAGGCGGTTGGTGTTCCGGCGCCGTCGCCGCTCAACTGGTCGAACTACTTCGACGCCGAGGTGTTCGGCAACCTGATCGCCGCCGTCCAGACGGATGACTTCAACGAGCGTTACGCCCTCTATGAGGCCGTCATGCTGAAGCTCGCCGAGGACGTCCCGATCTGGTTCTCCGGTCACACCGCTACCGCCCTCGGCACCCGCGGTGACATCATGGGCCTCAACAGCTGGCAGCTGCCGAACGGCACCCTTGGTGCCGGTCACCCCAACGCCGAGGGCCGCTGGTCCATGGCGTGGCTGCAGCAGTAGTCCCAAACACCTGACCAACTAAGTCCGAGACATCGCTGAGGAGGAGCGGGACTCATGTGGAAGATCATCGCAATACGACTATTGCGACTGCTGGCGACACTGTTCGCAGTGACGCTGCTGACCTTCCTCATGACCTCGCTCCTCCCCGGCGATCCGGCAACCGCCGTCCTCGGGCAGGACGGGATCCAGAACGAGGAGTTGTTGGAGCAGGTCCGGGAGGACCTCGGCCTCAACGACCCGCTGCCCGTCCGTTACGTCAACTGGCTCGGCAACGCCGTCCAGGGTGACCTCGGAGAGTCCTACATCAATCGGGGCCAGTCGGTTTCGGGCACCATCATGGATCGGCTTCCGGTCACCGCTCAGCTGGCCACCATGGCGATCGTCATCGCCCTTATCCTGGCCGTACCCATCGGGGTTCTCGGTGCGTACCGCCAAGGTAAGTGGCAGGATCAGGCAACCTCCGGCGCGGTGCAGATTGCGCTCTCGGTGCCGAACTTCATCACCGGCATCGTCCTCATTTGGCTTTTTGCCGTTGAGTTACGCTGGTTTCCCGCGTCCAATTGGAACCGAATATCCGACCGCGGTCTGTGGCAGAACTTCCGGACCGCCATTCTCCCTTCCACCGCACTGGCGCTGACGCAGATGGCCATCTTCTCCCGACTGGTCAGATCGGACATGATCGCCACACTGCAGGAGAACTACATTCTGTCGGCCAGGGCAAAGGGTCTGACCGACCGGTACGTGTTGATGCGGCACGCCCTTCGGCCCAGTTCGCTCAGCCTGGCCACCATTGTCGGCATCAACTTCGGTGCACTTCTCGGTGGCACCGTTGTCATCGAAACCCTCTTTGCCATCCCCGGTTTGGGTTTTCGGCTTATCAACGCGATCAACCAACGGGATATTCTGGTTATCCAGGGGATCACGGTCTTTGTCGCCGTGGTATATGTGGTGATCAACACGCTGGTTGATTTGTTCTACACCGTCCTCGACCCTCGAATCAGAAGGAGCTGAGCCGTGACAGACAGTGCCGTGTACGACGATGTGGCGGCCAAGGTGACGACCGCGGTGGTCGAGCGAAGCGGCGCGTTGCAGGCGGGCGACGGCAAGCCGAAGCGGGAGTCGGTGCTCTCGGTCTTCCGGAGCATGCCGCTCATGGTCAAGCTCTCGAGCCTCTGGTTGCTGTTCATCTTCGGCGGGGCCATCTATGCCAAGATCGACGTGTCGCTGCTGGACGGTGCGCTGCCGCTGCAGGATCCGAACCTGCAGACCAACGGCTTCAATCCGGAGACCGGTGACTTCGGCGACGGGGAACCGATCGAAGGACCGTCGGCCGGTCACTGGCTCGGCACCGATGCCATCGCCCGCGACACGTTCGCCCGCATACTGCACGGCGGCTGGGTCAGCCTGATCGTCGCCATGGTCGCCGCCGGGTTCGGTGTCATCGTCGGCGGTTTCCTCGGTTCGCTTGTCGGTTTTGTCCGAGGCAGGACCGAGACGATCATCATGTCCATCATCGACGTGATTCTGGCCTTCCCGGCACTCATCCTCCTGCTGGCCATGGTCTCGATCTTCCGGGTCAGGAGCCTGCTGGTCATCTCGCTGGTCATCGGATTCCTGTCGATTCCGGCTTACACGCGGGTGGCTCGGGCGATCAGTCTTGCCATCAGCAACCGGGAGTTCGTGCTCGCCGCCCGGGCGATCGGAACAAAACCGGGCACGATTCTTCGCCGGGAGATCATTCCGAACGTCCTGCCGACCGTCATCTCCTATGCGATGGTGGCCGCGGCTTTTGTCATCGTCGTCGAGGGGACGTTGAGCTTCCTCGGCCTCAGCGTGCAGCTTCCCACATCAACCTGGGGCAACATGATCAACCAGGCCAGACGGGACATCGACCTCAACCTGCTGCAGGTCATAGCGCCGTCCACCGCGTTGGTGCTGACCGTGCTGTCGCTGAACCAGGTCGGTGACTGGTTCCAGCGCCGGGCGTCCTTCCGGGCCTCCGCGCTCTAAGCCCAACTTGCGCAGCGTTCGCGTCGCCGGCTCGGTCTCCGACGCGGCCAGCGACCGGTAGGAACAGGACAGGCGTTGGCGATCTTTCTCGCTCTCCTGACCGCGGCAAGCTACGGCGTCGGCGACTTCTTCGGCGGCATGGCGGCCAAGCGGGCCAGGGTGCTGCAGGTGGTGGCCGGGTCCCACGTCCTTGGTGCGGTCGGCGCCGCGGTGGGTGCGGTGCTGATCGCCGACCGGATCATCGGCCGGGATCTGCTGCTCGGCATCGGTGGTGGCTTCTTCGGGGTGATCGGCGTTGCGCTGCTGTACCGCCGGTTGGCCATCGGGCCGATGAGCGTCGTCGCCCCGCTGACCGCCATCACGTCCGCCGTTCTGCCGGCGGGGTGGGGCATCCTCCTCGGTGAACGGCTCACCGCACTCGGCTGGACCGGCATCGCACTGGCCCTGGTTGCCGTGCTCCTGGTCTCGATGTCGCCGGAGGATCCGGATGCCACCAGTCCTCCGGTGACCGCACAGGTCATCGCCGAGTCGCTGCTGGCAGGCGCCGGGTTCGGCGCCATCTTCATCTTCTTCGGCGCCACCAGCGAGGAGGGGGCGCCGTGGCCGGTTGTATCGGCCCGGGTGTTCACCGCCTCGCTGCTGCTGATAACGCTGTACGTTCTGAGCAAACGGACCGGTGCACCGATCATGCCGGTCGACAGCGGTGCCTGGCCGCTCATCGCCGCGGTTGGTGTCCTGGACACCGGCTCAAACGTGCTTTTTATCTTTGCATCGAACCGAGGCCAACTGGCGGTCGTCTCCGTCCTGGCCGCGCTCTACCCGGTGGGGACGGTCATCCTGGCCAGACTGGTGCTGGGGGAACGCATGACCCGATACCAACAGGCCGGGTTTGTGACGGCGATGGTGGCAACCGCGCTCCTGGTGCTGGGTTGAGCGGTGTCGAGCCGTTCCGGGGATCCCCGCGGCCGGTCAGGACGTCGGTGCCGGTTCCCCGTCGACCGTGATCGTGACCCGCTCGTTGTAGAAACAGACCAGGCCCGTCACCGGGGCGGACTCCGGCAGCGGGTTGTCATAGCCCCACACCAGATCCCGATGGGTTTCACCGTTGACCGTCAGATCCCAATACCGGGCAACACCCTTGTACGGACATGCGGTGCTGCTGTCCGACGGGGTGAGCAGCCCGGGCCGGACGTCCTCCATCGGCAGGTAGTAGCGGGGGCGCAGCCCGGTCTCGTACAGAATGGTCGGCCGGTCGGTCTCGGCCACGACCTCCCCGTCGACGGTGACGACCACCCGACGGCTCGACGGCAGCGCATCCACCCTGGTGTACGGCGAGCGGGGGTGCACCGCCACCTCGACCTCCTCCTCCAGCCACGTGTCAACGGCGTCCCACCGGAGCCGGACCCGGTCCCGAATCGCCTCGACCGGTGCGTCCTCGTAGATCAGCGCAGCACCTTCGTGGACCACCTCGCCGCCGTCCTCGGAGATGACCAGATCAAAGACGGTCGCCGGGCCAAGCGTGTCCGAAGGTTCCGTCCGTTCGGTCCGCCGCAGCTCCGGGTGGACATCGGCGCGGGGGAAGTACCACTGCGGATAGTACGGCATCTCCCACACGAACAGGCTGTTCCGGCTGTCGACGACGGTCCTGCCGCCGATCCGACCCCGGATCCACCGTCGATTCGGTTCGTTCCGTACGGTGTCGGCGGGTGCTGGGCTGGCCGTGCTGGCCGCGGAGTCGCTCATGGTTGGACAAACGTCGAACGGCCGGGTGAAATTCCGGCCGCTAAACTCGCACCGTGGGATTGACCAGCGGAATGTCTCCCGGATCGGCCCGGCGGGTGGCCGCCGCGGCCGCTGCGTTTGCTCTGCTGGTCGCGTCGTGCTCGGACGGCGGCGATGCCGATGCCGGTGACGGGCCGGTCGACACGGGCGAAACCGCCGCCGAGACCATCCAGGCCGAACCACTTCCCGATGCCGGCACCGGCGATGATGACCAGGCCACTGACGGCGACGGGTCCGGTGCACCCGGTGACGGAACCGGGGGTGACGGGTCGGACGGCGGGAACGGTGACGATCAGCAGGTGATCGACCCGTCGGTTTGTGGCATCGGTCGGGTCAACGTGCAGCCGTTCTATGCGGTTGCCAACATCCCCGAGGACGACCCGGACGGCGGCCTCAACCTGCGGAACGACTATCAGCGAGGGACCCGGCTGGCCACCCTGCCGGAGGGAACCGTCATACTGGCTGAGGACTGTGCGATCGCCGACGACGGCGGCACCTGGTACAGCGTTGTGACCCTCGACGGCGAGGTCGGCTGGGTGAATGCTGCGTTCCTGTCCCCGGAGATCCCCGGCGACGAACCCACCTTCGGGGGCGATGACGCGGAGGAACTGGTGGTTGCGGTCCTCGACTCGCTCGCCGCCCGCCAGTGGGAGGAGGCGGCGGACCTGCTGGCCGCGGACGGTGACGGAGTGCTGGTGCTCAACGACCTGCTCGAACGGGGGGCCACCGCCGTGACCGACTTCCCGCTGCTTCTGGAGAACTACTGCCGCATACGGCTGTGTGATGCACCGTACGCCGTCGAGGAGGTACGGGGTTCGTACCTGCCGGACCTGGTCAGACCGGAGGTCGACGTGCGGTTCGACTATCCCGGCGGCTCAACGGTTGAGACGTTCGCTGTCACCAGAACCGACGGCGGACCGACGCTTGACGTGCTTCCCGGACAGAGCAACCTGGCGTGGACGGTCAATCGGGCGATGGCAGGTTCCCTCCTGGCGTCCGACGATGCCGGCGTACCGCCCGGCTTGCTGGACGCGGCGGAATCCGTCAGGCAGGCGCTGCTGTCGGAGAACGGGACGGAGCTACTGGACCCGTTCGTCCCCGAGGAGGGGATCACGTTCTCCGCAAACGCCTACGTGTCGCCGGATCCGCAGCGCCGGGTCAGGATTCGTCGTCCGCAGTTGGGGACCGGGCAGGATCAGCTGCGGATCTGGGGGTACTCGGACGGCGTCGGTACCGCCATCGTCGACACGATCGGCGGTTGGATCGGCCGGTATCGGCGATCCCCGGCCCTGTTGGAACCGGACGTGGTTGGTGTCGACGAGCGCATCGGCTTGAGCAACACGGTGGCCAACCTGCCCGACGCGTTCCCCGCGGCAAACGTGGTGGAGTTCCATCGTCGCGGTCGGGGTGAGCTGGTCGACTTCAACTGGTCGAGTATCCGACTTGCGTTCGAGGAGCGGCCGAGCGGCTGGGTCCTGGTTGCCGTCACCGCGGACACCTGGACGATCTAGCGGGGCGCCCCCCGGCCGTTCGCCGCTCCGGCGATCAGTCCTGGTCCGTCCGCCCCGGTTCCCGCTGGGTGGCGGTTTGGGTCGGCTGCTCACCGTTCAAGGTTCGTGCGGTCGGGGAGCGGGGGACGGCGGAGCGGTCCGCCGGATAGGTCCGAAACAGCCGGTCCCCGGCGTTTGAGGTGATCCCGAGCCAATACCGCTCGTTCCGCCAGTGGTGCATCCGGTGGTTCCGCTTCAGCCGTCGGTAGAACCGGGTCTTCGGTTGGTACGCCGTGTGGAACAGGAAGTGGGACCACTCGTAGTGGGTGAGGGCGGCGACGGCGGCGATCACACCGGTGAGGATCGGTTCCGGTGCGAACGATCCGCTGATCACCAGCGGGATGCCGAGGAGCAGCGCAACGATGGCGGCGTTCGCCAGCTGGAAGAGCGCGGCCTCCCTGCCTCGGAGCAGGACCCGGTCGATCTGGCTGGGAAACAGATGGTGCTGGCGGTGACCGGCGCCGGGGTCGAACAGGACGGGCCCGATGCGGGTCGGGGGGAGGTGGAGGACAAAGAGGTGGATGAACCACTCGAACAGCGGTGCAAGCACCGCCACCATCACAACGGCGACCAGATCCCACCAACGCCACCGCTGCCCGTCGACGACCACGAGCCGGACCAGAACGCTGATCGTCAGACCGCTGAGCAGGACCTGCGGCGACCGCCGGCGTACAAACACCCGGGCGACCGCACCGAGGGTCCGAAGCGGTGGTGTTGCAGCCGCGGTGCCCGCGCCGACGTCGATCTGTTGGGCGGCTCGATCGCCGCTCGGGCCGCCGGCATGGTTCATCGTCTCACTCATGATCCCACTCCAGACTATCGAGCCGCAGCCCTGCGGTCCGGTCGCCGCCGGTGCCATCGTTCACCGGTCGTACGGTCTGGATTCCGGTGACCGTAGGATCGAGCCATGCGGACAGGGCCCCTCAGACTCGGCGGTGTACCGGAGCACTTCAACCTTCCCTGGCATCTTGCGCTCGCCTCCGACCACCTCGGTCCGGACGATGCGACCTGGGAGGACCAGTACGGCGGCACGGGTGAAATGCTGGCCAAGCTCGACGCGGCCGAACTCGACGTCGTGAGCATCCTCACCGAGGGGACGGTGAAGGCCATCGATCGGGGGATGCCGTTGACGGTGCTGCAGGTCTATGTGGCATCCCCGCTCCAGTGGGGCGTATTTGTGCCTGGCGCCTCCGCCGTGCGGGATGAAGGGGAACTGGCCGGCGCCCGGATCGCCATCTCCCGGTTCAATTCCGGCTCCCATCTGATGTCGTTCCTCCACGCCGAGCGGCATGGCTGGCAACTGACCGACGACCGGTTCGTCGTGGTCAAGAACCTGGATGGCGCCATCGATGCGTTCGACAACGGAAACGCCGACCTGTTCCTGTGGGAGCAGCACATGTGCCGGCCGCTGGTCGACCGGGGTACGTTTCGCCAGGTCGGTGTTCTGGAAACCCCCTGGCCGTCGTTTGTCATCGCGGTCCGTAACGAGGTGCTCCACGCCCGGACCACGGAGGTCGGCCGGGTGGTCGACGCGGTCATCGAGGAGGCCACCGCTCTTCATCAGCGGCCGGACGTGGTGCCGATGATCGCCGAGCGGTACGGCCTTGACGACCGGACCGTCCGGTCCTGGCTGGACTCGACCCGCTTCGTCGAGCGCTCCGCCATGGACCCCGAGATCGCAACGACCGTGGTGGACACCCTGGCCAGGGCCGGGTTCTGAACCCGACACCGCCTGTTCGATACCCGTCCAAAACCGCCTGTTCGATACCCGTCCGACACCGTCCGAAACCGTCCCTCCTCCAACCCACCCGCCATGACCGTCCGCTCATGACCGTCCCTCAGGCCGGTCAGTTCCGGAAAAGGAGAAACCGATGCAGGAGCTGAGCTACGGCAGCTATCTGAAGATCGACCAGCTGCTGGAGCTGCAGGAACCGGTCTCCGACCCCGTCGAGCACGACGAGATGCTGTTCATCATCATCCACCAGGTCTACGAGCTGTGGTTCAAGGAGATGCTCCACGAGTTGGACGAGCTGGTCGGCCACCTCGACGACGATCGCCCGGCGCTCAGCGGCCACCAGCTCAAGCGGGTCCTCACGATCCTGAAGACGCTGGTTTCACAGATCGACATCCTGGAGACGATGACCCCGTTGGAGTTCTCCTCGTTCCGGAATTTCCTGGCCAACTCGAGTGGCTTCCAGTCTGCACAGTTCCGGGAGCTGGAGTTCCTGCTCGGACTGAAGACCACCGATCACCTCGACCGGTTCGCCGGCAACGAGCGGGAGTTCACCAACCTCACCCGCCGCTTCAACGAACCGAGCCTCTGGGACGCCTTCATCGGGTACGTCTCCCGGCAGGGGTACGACATCCCCCGGGACTTCTTCGACCGACCGGTCACCGAAGCGGTCGTGCCGTCGGCCGACGTCCAGGAAGCGCTGACCCTGATCTACCGTACGGACCCAGCGCTGTCCCGTCTGTGCGAATCGCTGACCGACCTCGACGAGGGGCTGCAGGAGTGGCGCTTCCGTCATGTGATGATGGTCCAGCGAACGATCGGGACGAAGATGGGAACCGGTGGTTCCAGCGGCGTCGAGTACCTCCGGTCCACCCTGTTCCGGCCGGCGTTCCCCGATCTTTGGGCGATCCGCTCCGAGCTGTGACCCCCCGCCCCCCTCCGAAATTTGGGCACACAGCGCACAGAGTTTGTGGCCTGGAGGCCCAAATTTGGTCCGCGTGGGCGGAGGGCCGATGATCGGGTAACGGGGGCTTCGCTTCGTCCCGTTGTGATGCCGTAGCATCGGGGCCATGACCAGCGGGGATGGATACAAGAACGTCACGGTGACCAACAACGGCGATGTCGCCGTGGTGACCTTCGACCGAAAGGGCAGCCTCAATGCGTTCAACCAGGAGACGATCCTGGAGCTCACCGCCGTCGCCAAGTCCTTTCACGACGACCTGACCACCCGGGCGGTTGTGTTGAGTGGGGCACCAACCGCCTTCTCCGCCGGTATCGACCTCAAGGACACGGCGACCTGGGAGGAGTTGGACGACGACGTCGCCCTCCGGGCTCGGTTCTATCGCGGGGTGAGACTGTGCCAGGCGTGGGAGGACATGCCGCAGATCACCATCGCCGCCATGGAGGGCCTGGCCGTCGGCGCCGGTTGTGCCATCGCGCTGGCCTGTGACTGGCGGGTGCTGGCCTCCGATGCGTACCTGTACGTTCCAGAGGTGAAGATCGGGCTCAACCTGCAGTGGGGTGCGCTGCCCCGGCTTGTGACCCTGGTCGGTCCGGCCAGAGCGAAACGCATCACCCTGCTGTGCGAGAAGATGGGGGCGGACCAGGCCAAGGATTGGGGTCTGGTCGACGAGGTGTCGGAACCCGGCCAGAGCGTTGCCGTGGCCTCGGGTATGGCTGAGCGGGTGGCCGACATGCCGCCGGCCACCACCAGAATGGTCAAGGAGGCGGTGAACGCAACGGCCAATGCCCTCCACCGGGCCTCGGCCTTCGCCGACGCCGATCAGTCGGCCCTGACCAGAACGTTCCGGGACGCAAAGGCCGCCAGGGAGCAGTTCAACCAGTCCTGACCCTCCCGAAATTTGGGCACGCCGGCCACAATTCCTGTGGGCCACCGACCCGAATTTCTGAGGCGTTCCGGGATACTCAGCCCGTGAGGAACGACAACCCGACGGCGATCGGCACCAGTATCCACGCCACGGCCATCAGGATCAGCGCAAGCAGGGCGAACACCCTTGCCTGATCCCGCGGTGGGTTCCCGCAGCGGCCGATGGTCTGATAGAGCGCCTCCATCGGTTGCTCCACGGTGAGGGTGATCCGCCTTCGGGCCACCCCCGCACCCCGCAGCACCGCCCACGAAATGGCAACCATCACCCCGAACAGGGCCAGGATCAGCAGCACCTGACCGAAGACCGAGTCGATGGCACTGACCACCACCCCCTGCAGGCTGCCGATGATGGTGGACAGGAACGCACCGCCGAGGATGAACGTGGGGAAACCCAGCGGGTTGCCCCGGTAACCGGGACCGACCCGCTCGGCCTGGAGACGGGCCCGTGTCAACAGTTGCCGGTGGGGATCGTTGACGAGGCTGGCCGCCTCTCGCCTGGTGTAGAGGTTGGTCAGGTTGTTGATCGTGTTTCGGATGTGGGACTTGACCAGGAAGTGCACCACCTGCTGCACCAGGTACTGGGCGACCGGGTTGAGCGGACCGAGGCGGTTCACCTTGATCCCGTTCGACCCGTTCCGGTCCAGCACCTCGAGGGCCCGCATGGCTCCGGCGTGAGCCTCGGGAAACCGTTCGGGGTGGCCGAGCGGTCGCTTCGACGCCAGCTCAAGAATGATCTGGCGGTCGACCGCGTCGGTTGCACCGACCTGCCCCAGAATCCGGTCCGCCGCTTCGGCGTCGCTCTTGCGGAAGACGTTGAACGCCTCCAGCTTCTCGTCCAACTCGTCGAGGACCAACCCCGGACTGGCCGGTTCGCTCGGCTCGGTCGCGGGTTCGACGGGGTTGGTCCGCTCCGCCTCGGTGGGGCTCATGGCAACCGATGGTAGCGCCGACGATCCAGCGGCCCCCCGCCCCGTCCGGGCCGCCGCGGAGTCGTCACGGCGATGGCGGTGTGCGACACTGGGCCGATGGAATCTGAACATCTTCCTGGACCGGACAGCCCGGAATACCAGGCGTTTCTTGAGGCCTACCGGGCGGCCAAGCTTCGGGACATCCCGTTCGAGACCATGTCCGGGGTGCCGGTTGATCCGGTCTACGGCGACGGCCCGTACCCCGGTCAGTACCCCTACACCCGCGGCGTCTATCCCACCATGTATCGGTCCCGGCTCTGGACGATGCGGATGTTCGCCGGCTTCGGTACCGCGGAGGACACCAACGCCCGCTTCAAAGACATCCTGCGCAACGGCGGGACCGGTCTGTCGACGGCATTCGACATGCCGACCCTGATGGGTCGGGACTCCGACTCACCCTGGTCGACCGGCGAGGTCGGCCGGGCCGGGGTTGCGGTGGACACCCTGGCGGACATGGAGGACCTGTACGCCGGGATCGACCTCGGTGGGGTCTCCACGTCGATGACGGTCAGCGGTCCGGCGGCGATCGTCCTTGCGATGTACGTCGCCGTCGCCGAGAAGAACGGTGTGGCCCGAAAGGATCTGGCCGGCACCATCCAGACCGACATCTTCAAGGAGTATCAGGCCCAGAAGGAGTACATCTATCCGCCCCGCCCGTCGGTCCGGATCATCAACGACATGATCAAGTTCACCTCGGCGGAGATGCCGAAGTGGCATCCGATCTCGATCTCCGGTTACCACATCAGGGAGGCCGGAAGTACTGCCGCGCAGGAGCTCGCTTTCACCCTGGCCAACGGGTTTGCCTATGTGGAGGCCGCGGTGGCCGCCGGGGTTGACGTGGACGAGTTCGCAGGAAGGCTCAGCTTCTTCTTCAACAGCCA
>JBCCGJ010000031.1:0-29800 GCA_039029335.1 Actinomycetota bacterium
CTCGGTGTGCCGGAGACCGATCTGGCCAACTTCGGGCGGTGGGCCATGACGATCGTCGAGTTCGTCGGTGCGGCGTCACCGTCCGACGCCCAGTCGACCGCAATCGCCGATGCGCTCGCGCAGACCAGGGAGTACCTGTCCGATCTTGCCGTGCGGCGGCGGGCGGAGCCGACCGTTGACCTTTTCTCGTCGATGTTGGCCGTGGCCACCGGTGAGGATGACGCCGGTGCCACGGACGACGAGCTCTTCGCCAACTCGCTCTTCCTGATGACCGCCGGACACGAAACCGCGACCAACGGCATCACCAACGGGATCCTGGCCCTGCTCCAGCATCCGGAACAGCGGCGGCTGCTGACCCGGCAGCCCGATCTGATCGGCTCCGCGGTTGAGGAGATGCTTCGCTTCGACTCCCCGATCCAGGTGAGTGCCCGACTCTGCGACCGGGACCGGGTGGTGGCCGGGCGGGAACGGCGGGCCGGCAAGCCGCTTGTTCTGGTGCTCGGGGCGGGCAATCACGATCCGACGGTCTTCACCGAACCGGGGCGGTTCGACATCAACCGGTCTGAGGAACGGCACCTTTCCTTCGGCCACGGTCGGCACTTCTGCCTCGGTGCGTCCCTGGCCAGGTCCGAGATGTCGGTGGTCATCCCCGGTTTGCTGCAGACGTTCCCCGATCTGGCGCTTGCCGATCCGGACGGCATCCAGTGGCAGCCGACGCTCAACTTTCGCGGCGTCCGGAGCCTCCCGGTCACCTGGTGAGCGTTGCAGCGACCGTCACCTGGTGAGCGACGAGTAATAGCCACCTGGTGAGCGACAAGTAACGATCACCTGGTGAGCGGCGCCGGGACCCTCGGTCCGGCCAGTGAAACGGTTCGCTGGCGCTTCGAGGGCACACGATCGAAACTGGTCCTATGTCCACGGTGCTGTCAGAAAAGCTGAAGAACCGGCAGGCCAAGCAGCGATCCGGCCGCGACCGGACGGCGGCCAAACGGTTCGTCGGCCGGGCCGACTGGACCAGTTGGCCGGTGTACGACGGAGCGGCGGCCGGGCTCCGCAATTACTGGTATCCGGTGCACTGGTCCAGCCAGGTGACCAACAAACCGACCGGCGTCACGGTGGTCAACACCAATCTGGTGCTGCAGCGCGACTCTTCCGGCACGGTGCACGCCCTCCATGACCGCTGTCTGCACCGGGGGGTCAAGCTGTCCCTCGGCACGGAGGAGTTCGCAGACCATGTGACCTGTCCGTACCACGGCTGGACGTTCCGGCTCAGCGACGGCGAGCTTGCGGCGGTGATCACCGACGGGCCGGACTCCCCGATGTGCGGCAAGGTTGCGGTCGAGACGTACCCCTGCGAGGAACGCATCGGTCTGGTCTGGGTGTTCATCGGCGACCGTGACCCCCACCCGCTTGACGATCAACTGCCGGAGGAACTGGTCGACCCGCCGGACTACGCGGTCGGCGGGCGGATCGAGGATCGCCCGGGCAACTGGCGGCTCTACGCCGAGAACGGCTTCGATGAGGGCCACGCCAAGTTTCTTCACCGGACCTCGATTTGGCGGCTGTTCAAGACCATGCCGACGTGGAACAAGATCCACATCGAAAAGCACGGTCGATGGATCTACCGGATCGAGGACGAACGCTACTGGGAGGCCGAGTTCCCCGGTCTCGGCACCTGGACAAACGCCCGCTGGTGGAAACAGAAACCGAAGAACAAACAGGGCACCGGCAGCAAGAACCTTGGCAACACGGGCGGCAATGACGCACCGGACCCCTACATCGCTTCCCAGAATCTGCCGGGCTTCGCCTCCCTGTCGCTGCCCGGGGTGCTGCGCATCGCCTACCCACAGTTCATCCACTACGAGTTCTATGTGCCGATCGACGCCGAGCGGACCAAGTACGTCGGGGTGATGACCCAGTTCAAGACCGGCCGGGACCGGGCGTGGTTCTACGCCCGATACCTCGGCGGCATCCGCTGGTTCTTCCACGGTCACTTCTCGTCCCAGGACCATTGGATGGTGTCGGAGACCGACGCCCCACCGGAGCGGCTGTACCGCCCGGACGCCTCGCTGCTGGAATGGCGGCGCCTGGTGGAGAACGGCAGCCCGTTCGACGGCATACCGGTCACCATCGACGGCGACACCGACGGTCAGACCGACGACACGCAGGAGCAACCGGACAACGAACAGCCGGCCGATGTGGGCGCAGGCGCCGAGGACGGGACGGGGGCGGACTGATGGCCGACCGGACCCATCCGCTTGACCCCGGCCCGGAGCCGGACGGTCGAACCGTGACCGCAACCGACGGCGTCGACTACCACGTCATCACCCTCGGCCCGGACAACCCGCCACCGGACCGGGCGCCCGCGGTGTTCCTCCACGGCGGCGGCCCCGGCTGCTCGTCGTGGACCGACTTCGGCATGGTGGCACCGATGTTCGCAACCGACCGGACCTGTCACTTCGTCGACCTGGTCCAGTACGGCAAAACGGCGAAACCCACGATCGTCGGGCCTCGCTGGAGCTGGCTGGCCAAATCGATGGTTGCGCTGTGGGACGCCATGGACCTCACCGCCCCGGCGGACGTGGTGTGCAACTCCTGGGGTGGCACGATCGCCATCGCCCTGGCCTCGGAGTACCCGGACCGGGTTCGATCGCTGGTCATCACCGGATCGATGCCGGTGTTCTACGGTCCCCTCGCCCCGCTGCCGGAGGGGGCGCGGCGGGGCAGACGGGCCAGAGACGCCTACTTCGGCGGTGAAGGTCCGACGATGGACAAGATGCGGGACCTGATGGCCGATCTGGAATGGTACGACCGGTCGCTGATCCCCGAGGCGACGGTGGAACGACGGTATCTGCAGAGCCTTGACCGGGAGGAGATGGAGCTGGCTGCCCACTCCGACGACCTGCGAGGCGACTGGCAGGACCTGGAGGGCCATCTCAAGACCATCAGCTGCCCCACGCTGTTCGCCTGGGGTATGTACGACGCATTCCTGACCCCCCGACTATCCGCTGATGCTGGCCCGCATGGTGCCCCGAGGGCAGATCTATCTGATGGACCACACGTCCCATCACCTCCAGGAGGAACGCCCTGCCGACTACCACCGGATGGTGAGCGCGTTTCTGGACAGCGAGCAGACGCCGGTGGTGCTGCCGGGCGGTCAGGAGACGGACCGGTGAGGGGCCTGGTCAAGCTCGTGGTTGTGGCCGGCCTGGCCGTTGTCCTCCGGGAACGGCTGGTCGACGTGCTGACCAAAACCACCGGGACCTGGGTGGGAAGCCCGCGGGATTGACGATGGTCGAGGAACTCGTCAATGCCATCGATCGGGCGCGCCTCGTCGAGACGTGTGCCGCCATCGTCGACGTTCCGGCCCCGACCGGTTACGAGCGGCCCTGTGCCGAGCGTCTTGTCTCCCTCCTTGACGACGTCGGCCTCACCGGCGAACTGGTGGGCGGTGATGACCGGGCTGCGAGCGTGATCTGCCTTATCCCGGCCACCGGCCGAGCCGCCGGGACGGGACCGTCCATCCTCCTGTACTCCCCGATTGACACGGTCACCACGGGCGACCCTGGCGACGATGTGCCGCAGGCGGCAGACGTCATCACCGGCCACCTGCTGCCCCGGGGGGTGGTGTCCGCCGACGGCTCGATGGTCAGCGGGCTCGGCGCACAGAACCCGAAGGGGCACGCCGCCAGCATCCTTGAGGCGGCGGCGGTACTGGGCGCCGCGCCCGAGCTGGCCGGTGAGGTCATCGTCGCGTTCGGGGCGGGCGGCATGCCGACGTTCGCCCTGGACGGCGACGATCGCCCCGACACCGGCCACGGCGTCGGAGTTGCCGCGATCCTCGACCGGCTGTCCGCCCTCGGCCGGCCACCCGATGCGGCGATCGTGGCCAAGACCGGTTGGTTCGTCCAGCACGAGGAGGTGGGTTTGGCGTGGATCGATGTGGTGGTACGTGGCACCCACACCTATGTCGGCGCCCGCCACCGACTCCCCTACCGCAATGCCATCGCCGGCGGAGCCCGGGTGGTGCTCGCGCTTGAGGAGGCGTTCGCCGACGGTGCACCGCCGGTCGAGGGCCGGGCCGTCGACAGTCGGGCGGCTGCCGCCTCGTTGGCCCCGCAGGCGATGGTCGGTTCGTTCCATGGCGGCTGGGCCCGCATGGCTGCGTTCACCCCGGCGTCGGTCAGCATCCGGGCCGACGTGCGGCTCCTGCCCGGCGAGACCGGCAGCGACGCTCGACAACGGATCGAAACGGTCCTCGACGGACTGCGGGCGGAGGACCCCGGCCTTGACGCAACGACGGGGGTGGCGGTTGACATCCCGGCGTCCCGGACCGACGCCGATCACTGGATCTGCCGTGCCGGCCGGGCGGCCTGGGAGGAGATGGAAGGTCGGCCGCACCGGTCACCGGCCGACCAGAGCGGCTCCACCGACGCAAACATCATCCGCAACCGCGGCATCCCCACCATCCGTATCGGCCTGCCGAAGGTCCACATCGACGGCGCAGAACTGGGGTTTGCGGAAGGTATGAACACCGTCGACGCAGCGGCGATGGCCGCGCTGACCGAGCACCTGGTCCGGACCGTCCTCAACGGACATCGGACCGAGGCCGGCCAAAACGCCGATCGGACGGAAGCCACGTCGGTACAAACCACCTGGACGCCGAAGGAGGCGACAACATGAGCACGGTCGTTGCCGGGGTGATGGCCTCCCACACCACGTTGATGAACACGCGGTGGGAGGAGGTGGATCACCTGGACCGGGCCCACGCCTTTCGCGACGGTCTCCACGCGGCCCGGGATCTGCTGGCGGAGAAGGAGATCGATGCCGCAGTGGTCATCGGGCCGAACCACTTCCGGGGGTTCTGGCTGGATCTGATGCCGTCCATCACGGTCGGGGTCGACGAGGTCCTGGGCGCCGGCGAGCACCGCACGCCGGAAGGCCCGCTGCCCACCGATCCCGTGCTGGCCCGCCATGTGCTGGAGACACTGCTGGACAACGACGTCGACGCCGCACTGTCCCTGCGGATCTCGGTGGATCACGGCATCACCCATCCGGTCCAGTACGTGATCCCCGACGGCACACCGATCATCCCGGTGGTCGTCAACTCCTTCGCCCCGCCACTCCCCCGGCTGGACCGGGTCGCCCGGTACGGCGAGCTCATCGGCGCCGCCATAACCAACGACGGCCGCGACCTGCGGGTGGCGGTCATCGGCTCCGGCGGGCTCAGTCACCGGCTTCCGTTCCCGGATTGGCGTTCCCCGGAGAGCGAAGACGACGAGTTCCTGATCCAGTCGTGGCTGGACGGTCGGGACAACTGGACCGGCTTCGAGGAGCGCCGACGCAAGATCGTGGTCGCTGCCCCGCCGGACCTCAACCCCGCATTCGATCGGGAGGTGCTCGACCTCCTGGCCGCCGGGGACGGCGCCGCGCTGTGCCGATGGGAGACCGACCTGGTGGCAACCGCGGGCAACGGGGCCAACGAGCTCCGCAACTGGATCGCCACGGCCGCAGCCTGCGGCTGGGCACCCAGCCGAACCATCGTCTACTCGGAGATGCCGGAGTGGCTGACCGGGATGGCGGTGGCGGCCATCGAACAACCGCTAACAGTAGGCACCTCGGAGGTACACACATGACGGCTTGGCTCGACCTGACGGGCATCCCCTTCTCTGTCGACTGGGTCGACGCCGCAGGGGTGCCCACCAGACGGCTGTCGGCCGGTGACGGTCCGGACGTCATGTTCCTCCACGGGACGAGCGGGCACCTGGAAGCGTTCACAAGGAACTTCGAGGCCCATGTCAACGCCGGCTACCGGTGCCACGCCATCGACATGCTGGGTCACGGCTACACCGGGAAACCGGACTACGACTACGAGATCCCGCAGTACGTGGAGCACCTGGCCAACGTCATCAACGCGCTGGGCATCGAGCGAATCAACATCGCAGGCGAGTCACTCGGCGGTTGGGTGGGCGGTGTCTACGCCGCGGAGAACCCGGAGCGGATCATCACCCTGCAGCTGATCGCCGCGGGCGGCACGAAGGCGAACCCGGAGGTGATGGAGCGGATCAAGACATCGACCAGGAGGGCGGTGACCACCGACGATCCGGAGCTGACCCGGCAACGTCTCCACCTGCTGATGCACGACCCGGCGGCCAGCGTCTCCGACGAGCTGGTCGAGGTTCGACACCGGATCTATCACGCCCCGGATTTTGTGGCCAACGTCGACCACCTGCTGTGCCTGCAGAACATGGAGATCCGGCAACGCAACCTGCTCCGGCCGGACACCCTTGCCAAGCTGGCCGACCTCCCGACGCTGATCATCTGGGGCAACCAGAACCCGTTCGGGGACGTCCCGGAGGCGTCGAAGATGCACAACGACATTCCGAACAGCCGCCTGGAGCTCTTCGACGAGTGCGGCCACTGGCCCCAGCACGAACAGCATGAGCGGTACAACGAACTGGCCATCGACTTCCTGAACGAATTCAACGGTGCGGGATGAGCAGTACCTCGGGAGAGACCATCGAACGGATCGCCGATGACCTTCGGGCCGCCGCGGACGGCGACCCGATGCCGCCCATCGCCGACCGGATCCGGCATGTGGCCGACGACACCGGAACCGGCGCTGAGGAGGTTGCGTACGCAGTTCAGCAGCACAACGTCGAGCGGGCTGTTGCCGACCGGGGCACCCGCGTCTGCGGCCGCAAGATCGGCCTCACCTCCACGTCCGTCCAGGCTCAGCTCGGGGTCGATCGACCGGACTTCGGTTCGTTGTTCGCCGACCGGTGCTACGGGGACGGTGCACAAATCGACGCATCGCAGCTGATCGCCCCACGAGTTGAGGCGGAGATAGCCCTTGTTCTGAAGGACGAGCTCGACCTCGGTCAGCACACGCTGGCCGACGTGATCCGGGCGACGGACTTCGTGCTCACCGCAATCGAGGTGGTGGACTCCCGGATCAAGGACTGGTCCATCGGCTTTCTCGACACCGTCGCGGACAACGCCTCGGGACACAGCTTTGTGCTCGGCACGGTTCCCCATCACCTCGACGGCCTCGACCTGGCGGCGGTTGAGATCGCCATGAGCATCGACGGTGACGTGGTGTCCACGGGGCACGGCCGCGACTGTCTGGGGAACCCACTGCTGGCCGCGGTCTGGTTGGCCGACGCGCTGTCAGCGGTCGGCACCCCACTCCGGACCGGAGACGTGGTGATGACCGGTGCCGTCAGCCCAATGGCCCCGTTTGCCGCCGGGCAAACCGTGGAGGCCGACTTCGGACCGCTCGGCACGATCAGCGTGAACGCAACGGACTGAACACATCGAGGGGGAAGAATGAAGGAGAAAACGCCGGTGGCCATCATCGGCTCCGGCAACATCGGCACCGACCTGATGATAAAGATCATGGAGCTGAGTGACCGGCTGGAACTGACGGCGATGGTCGGCATCGACCCGGACTCCGACGGCCTGGCAAAAGCCGCAACCCGGGGCGTTGCCACAACCTCGGACGGCATCGAGGGGTTCGTGTCCATGGACCACTTCGCCGACTGCCGGATCGTGTTCGACGCCACCTCGGCCGGCGCCCACCGGGCCCATCACGATGCGGTGGTCGGCGGAGGCAAGCAGATTATCGACCTGACGCCGGCCGCGATCGGGCCCTACGTGATCCCGCCGGTGAATCTCGACGAACACCTCGGCGAGGCGAACCTGAACATGGTGACGTGCGGTGGTCAGGCAACGATCCCGATCGTCGCCGCGGTGTCCCGGGTCTCACCGGTTCACTACGCCGAGATCGTCGCCTCCATCGCATCCCGCTCGGCCGGACCGGGCACCCGGGCCAACATCGACGAGTTCACCGAGACGACCGCCCGGGCGCTGGAAGTGGTCGGCGGGGCCGAGTTGGGTAAGGCGATCATCGTCCTCAACCCGGCGGAACCGCCGCTGATCATGCGGGACACCGTGTTCTGCCTCTGCGACAACGCCGATGAGGCGGCGATCGTGGATTCGGTGACGGAAATGGTCGCCTCGGTCGCCCGGTACGTGCCGGGCTACCGCCTGAAGCAGGAGGTGCAGATCGAGCCGGTCGGTGTCGACGAACCGCTGCGCATCCCGGACCTGGACCGCAAGTTCGAAGGACTCAAGGTCACCGTGTTCCTGGAGGTCGAGGGGGCGGCCCACTACCTGCCGGCCTACGCCGGAAACCTGGACATAATGACCTCGGCCGCGCTGCAGACGGCGGAACACCTGGTGGACCACTGGACGAGGGAGGAGGAGGCGACATGACCGGACCATCCGGAACAGCCCCACCGACGGCCGACGGGGTCGCACCGGCCGGTCGGCTCTACATCCAGGACGTGACCCTGCGGGATGGCATGCATGCGATCCGCCACCGGTACACGTTGACCGAAGTCCGGGAGATCGCGAGGGCCCTCGATCGGGCCGGGGTGGCCGCCATCGAGGTCTCGCACGGGGATGGCCTTCGCGGTTCGTCGTTCAACTACGGGTTCGGGGCCCACACCGACTGGGAGTGGTTGGCCGAGGCGGTCGAGGTGATCGAGCATGCCCGTTTGACCGCACTGCTGCTACCCGGCATCGGCACCGCCGAGGACCTGCGGCGGGCGGCCAGGATCGGGATCAAGTCGATCAGGATCGCCACCCACTGCACCGAGGCCGACATCGCCCGGCAGCACATGTCGATAGCCCGGGAACTGGACCTCGACGTCGTCGGCTTCCTGATGATGAGCCACATGACCGACCCGGCCGAGCTGGCCCGGCAGGCAAAGCTGATGGAGAGCTACGGCGCCCACTGTGTCTACGTGGTGGACTCCGGGGGCCGGCTCACGATGGACATGGTCCGGGATCGGTTCGATGCCTTCCGCCAGGTTCTGGCGCCGGAGACCGAACTCGGTATGCACGCCCACCACAACCTGGCGCTCGGCGTTGCCAACTCGGTCGTTGCCGCCGAGTGCGGCGCCACCAGGATCGACGCGTCGCTGGCCGGCCAGGGTGCCGGTGCGGGGAACGCCCCGCTCGAGGTCTTCATCGCCACGGCCGACCTGCTCGGCTGGGATCACGGGTGTGACGTTTTTGCGCTGCAGGACGCGGCCGAGGACCTGGTCAGGCCAACCCAGGATCGCCCGGTCCAGGTCGACAGGGAGACGCTCACCCTCGGTTATGCCGGGGTGTACTCGAGCTTTCTCCGTCACGCCGAGGCGGCGGGTGAACGGTACGGCATCGACGTGCGGGACATCCTGGTGGAGGTCGGCAAGCGCGGGCTTGTCGGCGGCCAGGAGGACATGATCGTCGACGTCGCCCTCGACCTCGGTGGCACGGCGGACTAACCGATGTCCGCAGTTCACCAGTTCACCGTCGAGGTCCCCTGGGGGGTGTCCCACGTGCGGTCCGGCACCTGCCGGAGCGGTCCGCCGACGGTCCTGCTGCACCAGACACCCCGGTCGGGGGATGAGTTCCGTGAGGTCATCGCCCTGCTGAGCGCCGACCACCACCTGCTGGCCATCGACCTGCCGGGCATGGGTCACTCGACCGGCCACCCCGACGGCGACACCATCGCCGCCTACGCCGCCGGGGTCCTCGCCACGGTGAACGGCCTCGGCGTCGACCGGTTTCTGGTGGCCGGACACCACACCGGCGCCGCGGTCGCCGCCGCGGTTGCCGCCGGCGCACCGCGGCGGATCAGCGGCGTGGTGCTGAGCTCACCGCCGTGGATTGACGCGGCAGCAAGAGAAGCCAGGCTGACCCGAGCCGGACCGGGCGTCGACGAGGCGACACCATCGGAGGATGGGCGTCACCTGACCGAACTGTGGGCCGGCCGAGCCGCCTTCTATCCGCCGGGTCGCCCGGACCTCCTGACCCGGTTCCTCGCCGATGCACTCCTGGTCGAGGACCCCACTGCGGGCCATCGGGCCGTGACCAACTGGGACATGGAGCCGCTGCTGCCCGTCCTGCGAACCCTCTCCGTGCTGTTGGTCGACCATGCGGACGACCCCCACGCCCATCCGAACATCACCCGGTGGCGGGCCGCACTGCCCGACGCGGCGGTCCGAACCATCACGGACGGCATGGTCCCCCTTGAGTTCACCGCCGATGCGTTTGCCGACGCGCTCCGCACCGTGATCGGCCGAAGGGACCCAACGGTGGGCGGGACCGCTGCAGACTAGCGCCCCGCGGTCAGGGCCGGCCTCGGCTCGCTCGCCCCGCCCAGCATGCGGTCGAGGCAGCGGGCGGTTATCTCCGGTTCGTTGTCGATGAGGTCCGGGGAGCCGATCGGCTCGCCGATGAGTCGAGACGCAAGCTCGGCGTAGCGGGAGAAGAACAGATGATGAGCCCGTCGGTAGAGCGTGATGTCCAGTGTGTTGTTGGCCATCACCGCCTCGATGGTCGGCTCCGCATACTGCTCCCTGCCCGGTCGACCGTGGATCGTCATCAGACGGTCGGCCACCCGGTGCGCAGGCCAGCCGAAGGTGTCGGCCAAAAGGAGCACGCTGGCCTGGTGGAACTCCTGGAGTCCGAAACAGGCAACACTTCTCAGGTAGTCGAACGCCGAGTCGAGGAGCGCCCGAGGGCTCAGCTCCGGTTCGATGAACTGCGCAAGCGTGTCCAGGTTCACCGGATTCGGAGGCTCCCGGTTCAGTTCCGCGAGGTGGGCGTTGGCCGCCGACCGGGCGATCGCCTTGACGTCGATGTCGACGCCCAGGTGGCGGACCTGGTGGTTTGCCAGCACCCTTGCCCGTTCGTCGCCCAGAACGGCGTCCAATGAGAACGGCTCACGGTAGAAGTCCGCCGGGGTGAAGTTGTTCCAGCGACGCTCGACGGTCACGTGGTGGAACAGGGAGATCGTCCGTTCCACCGGCTCCCGAAGCATGGTGATGACGGCCGGCCGCTCGTCGAGTTCTCGCCAGACCCCCCGCCCGAAGTGGCCCCTGATCAGCTTCGTGCCTCGCATGCTCCTGGCGAACGGGCTGCGATCTGCCGGGCCAAGGTTGGCAAGGTGTTGGCTCCAGACCTTCGGCACCAGCGTTTCCGACGGCGAGAACCGCGCGTCAAGGTAGGCCGTCAGGGTGGTCCCGGAGGTCTTGGGAATATGGAGAAAATACAGCGGCGGCATGAGCTGCCCGCACTGTAGTTCTTCCCACCGTGGTCCGCCGCGATGGGTCGATGGACGGCCGGGACGGTTCGGACCGGCCATGCGAGGGTTGCGACGGTCCGTGAACACGACCATTTACATGGCCCGCGAGAACACGTAGGGTCAGGGGTACGGGGTTGGAGCGGTGCGCCCTGCGGCGGGGGTCCACAGCAATGTGTGAACCCTTTGGGCGGACCGCTCCAACCTCTCTCCATGTTCGACCGGGAGAGCAGGCCGAATGGTCTCTGGCCCCCTACCGGCGGACGGCTGGTGGCCGCCCCCACTTCTCACCACTCGAAGTCAACAATGGAACCAGGAGGGCGTCCAGCCCTTTGCGCAGTTTCGTCAACTTCCGGATTCGGTTTCCGGGCCCTCGTCCTTCTTTCGTCGTTCGATGGCGTCGAGGATGGCCTGTTCGGTGTCGACGATGGCCTGCTGGGCCACATCCACCCGGGTCGGTACCCAGTTCTGATCGATCGGTTTTGCGCCGGAGAGCCGACCGACCCCGACCGACCAGGTGGTCGTGGGCCGCGCCAGCAACCGCAGTGGGACCTGCGGGTCGAACCAGTGGGCGGACAGTTGGGCGGTTCGGTCGATGGTCAGCTCCCGATGCCAATCCCCGCGGCGGAGCACAACAAGCGCCTCACCCTGGGGGTCGGTCAGCTGGAACCAGACCGGGCCCCGCCAGTAGGGCGGGAACATCACCGTGCCGGAGCCCTGACCGGCCTGCAACTCCAGGACGGCAAGCCGACCGTCGGCCCCGAGCGCAAAGTCCAGCGCCAGCGGGAGCATCGGATCGTTCGGCTGACCGACGTCCGTCTCGAACCGCCGCAGCGTGTCGCGGCCCACCTCGGTGCCGGTCATCCTGGTCAGCCGGTCGGCCATGGCCGCCAACGAGAGGCCCTTGGCTTCCCGGAGCCTGGCGAACCGGGCCCGCTCCACCGCCTCGATCCCCTCAGGGTGGGGCGACCACGTCTTCGGCACGACCCGGTCGGCGTCCTTCCCGGAACCGGCCAGATAACTCTCCACGGCGTCCGGAGCGACGTTGTCGATCTCATCGACGTCCGGCGAACCGGACGCAACCTTCGACGCAAGGCTGGAACTGAACAGCTCCATGAAGGGTCCGTCCGCCGAGCTGCGCCGCATCATCGACAGGGCGGACACAACGGACGCCTCGGGGATCTCCGTCGGCAGCTCTCCACTGCCGAAGCAGGCCCAGCCCGGTTCGGAGAACTGCAGGATCACCGGTGAGTCAGGAAGCGACGCACCAACGGTGACAAAGAAGCCGTTCGCCTCGAGCGTTACCTCGGTTTCGAACCGGGCGACACCCCACTCCCCCTCGATGCGCAGCCGCTCCGCCTGCGATCTGATCCAGACCCAGACCGGGCGGGACGGTCCGGGGAACACCTGGGTCCAGACCCGGCCGGGGTCCATCCCCTCCGGTGTGCCGTGGCCCCAGAGGAGACCCTCGAGTGTCTGTCCACCCTCAAGGGCGGCGTCGATTTCCCCGAGGTCGAACGACACCGCCCGGGTGCCGCGCTCCCAGTTCGACAGCGCGCTGGACCGAACGTTGAGGCGCGACGCCACCTCTTTCTGCGTGAGCCGCTTCACATCCCGCCGCCACCAGCGCAGGACATCGCCCGAGGAGTGCCACACTGCCATCACCCGCCAATCTAGCCGGTTGACGGCGGTCGTCTCTCCCCCATACGGTGCGAGAAGCAGCCAATAATGAGGAGAGCGGTCATGCCCGATCTATCAGGTACGTCAGACGATCGATTCCAATCACTGGTTGACATCCTCGATGCCCAACTGGCCGCCGACTACGACCTGGGCGCATCGCTGGCGGTTGCGGTCGACGGGGAACTGGTCTGCGACGTCTGGGGCGGCTGGGCGGACACCGAACGGACCAAACCGTGGGAGGCCGACACGATCACCAACGTCTGGTCGACCACCAAGACGATGACTGCACTGTCGGCCCTGGTGCTCATGGACCGGGGCGGCATCGATCCGAACGAGAAGGTGGCCACCTACTGGCCGGAATTCGGAACGGCGGGCAAGGAGGACATCGAGGTCCGCCACCTGATGGCCCACACGTCCGGGGTTTCGGCATGGGCCCAACCCGTGACCGAGGATGATGTCCTTGACGATCAAAAGGCCACGGAGATGCTGGCCGGCCAGGAGCCGTGGTGGGAACCGGGCTCGGCGTCGGGGTACCACGCCCTCAACCAGGGCCACCTGGTCGGCGAAGTGATCCGCCGGGCGACCGGCCAAGGACTGAAAGAGTTCTTCGCCCAGGAGATCGCCGGAAAGTTGGACGCCGATTTCACCATCGGTTCGCCGCCGGAGAACCACAACCGGATCTCCAACGTCGTCGCCCCACCCCCACTCCCCATTCCCGAGGACATCGACCCGGAGAGCGTCATGATCAAGACGTTCACCGGGCCGGCCCCCGACGCCGAGATCGCTCACACGGCCGGATGGCGCGCTGCAACGATCGGCGCGGCGAACGGCCACGGCAACGCCCGGTCCGTGGCCAAGATCCAAGCCGCGGTCTCGAACCACGGCTCGTCAGGCGGCGTTGAACTCCTGTCCTCGGCCGGCGTCGATCGGATCTTCGAGGCCCAGTCGGACGGGATCGATCAGGTGCTCGGCTTCCCCGTCACGTTCGGGCTCGGGTATGCGCTGGCCAATGAGAGCGACGCACTGGGGCTCACCTCCGGCCGGGTCTGTTACTGGGGTGGTTGGGGTGGCTCGGTCGTGATCAACGATCTCGACAATCGGGTCACCATGGCGTACATGATGAACCGGATGCAGGCGGGCCTCATGGGCAACGAGACCAGCGTTGCGCTGGTCAGCGAGTTGCAGACCATCCTCGGCTGACACAACAACGCATCCGGGCGAACCCGGTCACGGTCGTTAGTCCAGCCAGGCGCCGCGTCTGAGGATCGTCCTGCCCTGGATCTCGGCGACGCCGTTCCAGACCCGGATGGTTCTCGGCTGGATACGGAGCAGCGACCAGTCACCGTCCTGGTCGGCAGGGTTCCATCCGACGCGCGTGACGTAGGCGTGTGCCTCGGCCGGGTCGGCCCGGGCGAAGTCGACAACGTCGACCGTGCCGTCGATGAGGACGACGTCGTCTGCGCTGTCCAGCGCAGCCTTCACCAGACCGGAAGCAGCAGCGTTCCGCACCGTTGGCGAGTCGGTCGGGGTGGCAACCAGCACCCTGGTCCCGTCCCACGCCAGGGAAAGCGGAACCATATGCGGAACACCATCCGCCGATCCCGTGGCCACCCACACGTTGGTGTCCCCCTCCAGTCTTGCCACTGCGTGGGCTTTCCGTTCGCTGAGGGATCGCATTGGCCAAACGGTAGTTGGTGCAACCAGCTACAGCTCGAAGATCCTGGCCACCAGAGGTGCGTCGGCCCAGATGTGGAACGACACGACGTGGTAGGCGAGGAAGTGCAGCCAGGCGTTCCCGGTCCGAACGGTCAGCATCGCCTTGACGAGGCCCGGGCCGAAGTTGGCGACGGTGATGAACAGGAACGACAGGACGGCGTGACCGGCGCTGTCGTACAGCAGTCCACGGTCGGTCGAGCTGAACAACGCGTAGGCGATGACAGATGCCGCACCGGCGCTGAGGTGTGATCCGGTGATCGCATACACGCGCGGCGCAACAACCGCCTGGGTCAGCAGCACCACCGGAATCCCGGCACCGAGTCCGAACAGGACAAAGGTCAGCGGCGTGGCCAGCGCCATCTGGCCGAGCTCGAGTTCCAAATAGTCGCTGAAAATGATGGCCAGGATCATGTCGATGCCGCCAACAACGGCAAGGAGCTTCCAGTCGAGGCGCCACCGGTTTCCGCGAAGCCCCAGATCGGTGGCCGAGTTTCCACGGGATCGGAGCCAGAGGTACGGGATCAGCGCGTAGACGATCGGGTTCACGGCCGCCCACAGCACAAGATCACCCTGGCTCAACGAAGGATCGTTCTCCTGGGGGTGATAGGTGATACCAAAGAATCCGAGCACCACCATCGCGGCCAGGGTGTAGCCGGCGATCGCCAGCAGCTCAAAGGTGGCGTTCGCCGCGTCCGGTGATCGGGAGCCGTAGTCCGGCAGCGGCCGTCTCCGGGTGATCTCGAAGATGATCCAGGTGAGGATCAGGAACACCGGAGCCCGGGTCAGTTGCTCCAGCAGGTCCTCGGAGACGGTGCCCTCCAACGCGGGAACTCCGGGCGCAGCGACTGCATACACCGCGTAGCCGGCTGCAATGACCACCAGCGACCCTCGGACGAGGACGTTCGAACGCAGCGATCGGAACGCCGAAGCAGCGTCTTGCGGCTCCGTGGTCGCCCTGTCGCCCGGATCCAATTGTTGACCGCTCACTCGACTCCTCCGATCAGTCGCTGGCGATCACCGTGGACCAGGGCTGGGTGAGGTGACATCACCCGCACCCGATCGGGGGTGGGTGAATTCCCGGGCTCGATTGCAGAACCAGCGATCGACGGGGCGTAGAGTCTGGGCCACCATGCGTGTACCGGAGGAGTCCGTCCTGGTCGAGGCCAAGCTGCGTCGACCACAGGCCGTCACGACCGTGGTGGCCCGTCCGGCGGCTGTCGCACGTCTGTGCGATGCACCACCGGAGGCGCTTCGGCTCATCGTTGCGCCGGCCGGATGGGGCAAGTCGCAACTTGTCGCCCAGTGGTTGGCCGCCTGTGGCGATCCGGCGGCCTATCTTGCGGTTGATCGGTCCGACCGGGATCCGACCCGATTCTGGTTCCACCTGCTCCAGTCGATCGGCCGATGCGGTGTCGATGTCGAGGACCTGGTGCAGGCCACCCGGGCTCCCGGGCTGCCGCTGGTCGCGGAGATCGTCGAGCCGTTGGCGGCCCGACTCGAACAAAAACGGATCACGGTTGTCATCGAGGACCTCCACCTCGTCTCGAGCGCCGACGTGCTCGAATCCGTCGAAGCGCTTGTCGACACCTGTCCCCACTCGACGACACTCGGGCTTGTCTCGAGGACTGAACCGCCGATCCATCTTCCCCGTCGCCGGGTGAACGGTGCGCTGGTGGAGGTCGGGCCGGACGACCTGCGGATGAACGCACCCGACACCAGGCTGCTGCTCACGACCACCGTCGGCACCGACGTGGGGTCCGCGATCGGAGATGCACTGGCCGAACGAACCGAGGGTTGGCCCGCCGGCATCTACCTGGCGGGACTGTCGCTCCGGGGGTCGACGGACCCCGCCGCGTTCGTCGACCGATTCGCCGGCGCCGACCGCATGATCGCCGACTACCTGTCGACCGAGGTGCTGGCGAATCTGGACGATCGGCGCAGGCGCTTCCTGACGCGAACCGCCGTGTTGGACCAGTTGGACGGGCCGACCTGTGATGAACTACTTGAGATCGAAGGCTCGGCCCGGGAGCTGGACGGCATCGTTCGCACCAACCTGTTCCTCATCCCGCTCGATGCACACGGCCGGAGTCACCGATATCACCAACTGTTCCGCGATCGGCTGCTGGCCGACCTGGACGAACGAGAACCGGGCCTGCGGCTCCGTCTGCACCGTCGGGCGGCGGACATCGCGCTTGCCCGCGGCGACGTCAGAACGGCGGTCGATCAGGCGATGGCCGCCGGTGACCATCGGTTCGCCCTCCGGGTGGCAAACCGCGCCGCATCACAGCTCCTTTTTGACGGCGCCGTTGCCACGCTGGCCTACTGGGTTGATGCGATCGAGCTTCCCGATCAGGACGGACCGCGGCTTGGGCGGGCGATGCTCCGGGCCTGGATCGCCATCACCGAGGGTGACGTCGATGCCGTGCATCACTGGTGTTCAGCTGCCGAACGCCACCTCGAGCGACTCGACCAAGACGACTCCGGCCGGCGGTTCGCCGCAGACCTCCCGCTGCTGACCGGGTATGCCCATCTGCTGGCCGGGGACTTCACCGCAGCGAAATCGGACGTGGAGAAGGTGCTCTCAACGGAGCTGGCCAACCCGTCACACGCCGCTCGGGCCTGGATCCGGGGCGCAGCGGCGTATTGGCTCGGCGGGGCCGGTGACCACATCGAGGTCTTCCAGGAGACAAAGGAACTGGCGGGCGTGGCCGGCGACACCCTTGCGCTGATCCTGGCTGACGGGTACCTGGCGGACGCCCGCCTGGAGAGCGGGGACCGGGACGGTGCAGAGGCCAGCGTCGAGGCCGCCTTCCGCACCGCCGAGAACGCCGGGCTTGAGAATTTCGGACATCTTGCGATGGCTCACATGGCCCGAGCCAGGCTCCACCTCGAGAGTGGGCGCACCGAGCGCGCCGCAGCCGATGCCGAGCGGGCCGTGGAGCTGTCCGACAGGCGAGGCGACCGCCCCGTTGAGGTCCTCGCCAACCTCGTTCTCGCCCAGGCGAAGCACACCGGAGGCGACGCTGCCGCCGCCGAGTCGCTGCGATCGGCCAGAGCGGTGATGGCCAGTCTGCCGGAAACCGGCTTCCTTGCCGGCCGGGCCCGTGTTGTTGAACGTCAACTGCGACTGCCGCCAGCACCGGGCGTGACGCCAAGTTTGGACGCGCCGGTCGAACCGTTGACCGACCGGGAGGTGGCGCTTCTTCGACTCCTACCGGGGACCTTGAGCCAACGGGAACTCGGCCAGGCCCTCAACGTGTCGTTCAACACGGTCAAGACGCATAACCGGCAGATCTACCGCAAGCTCGGCGTCACGTCTCGTGACGATGCGGTTGCTGCCGCGCGGCGGTTCGGTCTGCTCTGACCATTGTCCCTGGCGGCGCCGATCGGCGGGTTGGAGTGCCGGAAGCCGGCCTCAAGGCCTCAACCGCTGTGGTTGTCCGATTCGGTCAACGGGATGACCGCCCCGGACATGGTTCGGCGGCGGCGGTCAACCGATGATGCGGGTGTCCCCATCGGTAACCCACACAAGAGGAATGAGATCCACCGTGAGACGACTTCTGTTCACCGCACTACTTTCCTGCAGCCTGCTGCTTGTCGCCTGCTCCGACTCCGACGACGGCGCAGCGGCGAATCTTGAAGATGCACCCATCGTTCTGGTCCATGGAGCCTGGCAGGACGGTTCAACCTGGTCGGCGGTCCAGCAGGAGTTGGAGGCCGATGGTCGTTCGGTCTCCGCCGTCACCCTGCCGGGACGGGACGGGGACGCCGCAGGCAGCCAGTCCCTGGCCGGCTACCGGGACGCGGTCATCACCGAGGTCGAGTCCTATGACGAGCCGGTCATCCTGGTCGGACACAGCTTCGGCGGAATCACCATCTCCGCAGTGGCGGAGGCCGTCCCGGACCGGGTGGCCTCCCTGGTCTACGTTGCCGCGTTTCTCCCACAGGACGGCGACAGCCTGTCATCGCTGGCCGAGAACGACCACATCAGTGTCCTGGCTGAGGACGGCAACTTGAATTTCTCCGAGGATTTCTCGCTTGCAACGATCCCCGAGGACCGATTCGCCGACATCTTCTGCCCGGACTGCCAGGGCGGGGACCGTGAGGCGGTGACCGCATCGGCGATCAGTGAGCCTGCCGCTCCGCTCGCCGAGCCGGTATCCCTGACCGCTGACAACTTCGGCTCGGTGGCCAAGACATACGTCCTCACGTCGCAGGACATCGTTGTCGGCACGCAGTTGCAGGTTTCGATGGCGGCCGATTCGGCGGTCGATGAGCTGCTTGTCCTCAACACCGGCCATGCGCCGTATGTGACCGCATCGGCCGAGCTGGCCGATCTGATCGACCGGCTGCGATAGCCGAGACCGCCTCAACGACGGTGGCTTTCATGTCCCCCAATCTCCTCGCAACGCCGGTATCGGACCCGACCAAGCTGGCCGAGTTCTCGACGCTGAGCCACGTGACGATCATCGGCGCCATGGTGATCGTCCCGATCTACCTCTTTGCGACCTACCACGCCGCGGGTGCTGATCGGCGAAAGTCTCTGCTCCTCACGTTGGCGGTCATCATCTACAGCGTGGTGATGACCGCCTTCGTGGTGGAGTGGCAGGACGGCTTCGACAGTCCGTACGTGGTACCGGTCGTAATGCTGACCAGCCTGGCCATACCTCCGCTTCTGGTCCTTCGATGGCCCGACTACTTCGTTCCGGAACAGATCGGTCTCGACTGGCTGGTCGGGGTCCAGGCGTTCCGGGTCATCGGCGGGTTGTACCTGTTCGAATACGGCCGGGGGAACGTCGGCCCGGAGTTCGCCTACTGGGCCGGGATCGGCGACGTGGTGACCGGGATCGCAGCGAGCGGCGTGCTGCTGTTCTACTGGACGACGAAGCGGATGCCCTACCGGGCGGTGTACGCCACGATCCTGTTCGGCCTTGCCGATTTCGCCTGGGCGTACGGGATCGGTGTGCTGAGCTTTGAGACACCGCTCCAGGTGTTCTCCCGAGACGACCTCCACGCGACCAACCGGTTCCCGATCGCCATGATCCCGTTTCTCCTTGCACCGATCGCCATGGGCTTCATGGTCATGACGCTCATAGCGCTTCGACGTGTCCCGGCCGACGCACCCTCGATCGGGTCCCGGCCCGGTGGGGACGCGGCTCCGCCGATCGCGGTCGATCCCCGCTGAGAAGCGACAGGTTGGCCACGTCGCCGACTCGGTGCCGGGGGCCTAGGCCAGCAGTGAGCGGAGCATCCATGCCGTCTTCTCGTGGACCAGCATCCGCTGGGTCAGGAGATCCGCCGTCGGCTCATCGCCCGCCGCTTCGACAATGGGGAAGATCGACCGTGCCGTCCTGACGATCGCCTCCTGATCGGCGGCCAACCGGCGGACCATCTCCATGGCCGCCGGTTGCCCACCGTCCTCCGGGATGACCGTCAGCTCGGCAAAGGCCTGATAGCTGCCGGGGGCCGGTGCGCCCAGGGCCCGAATCCGCTCGGCGATCTGGTCGACTGCAAGTGCCAGCTCGGTGTACTGCTCCTCAAACATCAGATGGAGGCTGGTGAACATCGGACCGACCACGTTCCAGTGGTAACTGTGGGTCTTCAGGTAGACCGAGTAGGTGTCGGCCAGGAGACGGCTCAGACCGTCGGTGATGGCCTCCCGGTCGTCGGGAGTGATGCCCAGGTCGGGGAAACGGCTGTCCTGAATGTCTGTTGTATTCATCGGATGATCCTTCACGTTCGGTTTTCTTTGGTGTCTGGTGCGATCTTGAGCGGTGCTGAAGGCACTTCTGCCGGTTCGGAGACCGGGTTCGAGGCCTCTGAAAGCATCGTGACACGGCCAGTTTGATACGTCCAAGAGATCTATCTATAGATATCGATAAGCTAGAGCTATGAATTATCCGACGCTTCGGCAGCTCGAATACCTGGTCGCGCTGGTCGAGCACAATCACTTCGGTCGAGCGGCCGAAGCCGCCCACATTTCACAGCCTGCACTGTCCGCCCAGCTGCGGGAGCTGGAGACAAGACTCGATGCAACGCTCATCGAACGGGACCGCCGAGCATCAAGACCGACGCCGGTCGGGATCGAGGTTGCTCGGCGAGCACGGCTCATCCTGGGAGAACTCGATGACCTCATGGCGGTTGCCGGGACAGACCGGGACGCGCTCTACGGGACGGTGCGGATGGCCGCGATCCCGACCATTGCGCCGTACCTCTTCCCAACGGTCACGGCCGCGGCGCGGGTGATCTGGCCCGATGCCACCCTGGAACTCAGCGAGCTCCGAAGCCGGGAGTTGGTCGACGCCGTCGACCACGGCGCGGCGGACATCGGCCTCATGGCCACGCCGTTCGACACAGGCCGCCTCCACGTCAGCACCGTGATCGAGGAGGACTTCGTCCTTGCGATGCCGGAGCATCACGATCTGGCGGACGGTGGTCCGCTGCCGCTCTCGGCGTTGGCGACGCTGCCGGTCCTGCTCCTTGAAGACGGCCACTGTCTGCATGACCATGCCCTGGCCGTCTGCCGGTTGGCCGGCGCGTCCGACCATGCGACCGTACGATCCGCCAGCCTGTCAACGCTGACGCAAATGGTTGCTGCGGGCGCCGGCGTCACGCTGCTTCCCACCTCCGCGCTCCCGGTGGAGACAAGGCCCGGGACCGGCATCTCCGTGCGCCGGTTCGAACCGCCCGCGCCAAGCCGGACCATCACCCTCGTCTGGCGGACCAGCGATCCACGGGGGTCGCATTACGAGCACCTGGCCGACCGCCTCCGCTGATCGCCGGATCACGGCGTTTGCCACGCCGAATTGAGGATTCCGAGATCCGTGCATGCGGAGGGAGACGGCCGACCGGGCCGGCTTTGATCAGGTCCGGTTCCGGAGCGCCCGAAACACGACGTCCTTGCTGTGGTGATGATGGGTCGAGGAGCCGGGTGGCCGCTCCCGGAGCTCGCTGGCCACAACCGTCCAACCGGGCGCCGCTCGCACCGCTGCTTCGAGGTGGTCGATCCCCACAAACGACTCTCGATCCCACGGAAACGTGTGGGGCGGGGTCTCGGCGGGGTCGTCATCGGTCGCCCCGTGGTTCGGTTCCGACGGAGCATGCCCGACCATCAGGAGGGTCCCGCCCGGTGCAACCGCGTTCATAATGTTGGTGATCGCTCGATCGTCGCCGGTCCGGGGAATGGCCGAGTAGAACAGCGACACAAGGTCATAGGTGTCGTCACCGAACGCGTGCGCCGCATTGGCGTCGACCGTCAGGCACCGGACGCTGAAACCTTCGACTGTGGCGTTTGTGGCGAGTCGGCGGAGGCCTGCGTCGGCGACGTCGGTTGCGGTCACGTTCCAGCCCTGCTCGGCCAGCCAGCGGGCGTCTCCCCCTTCACCGGCTCCGATGTCCAGCGCACGACCGGGCGACAGCGATGCAACCTCCGCAACCAGGGTGCCGTTCGGCGAACCGCTCCAGACCTCGTCCCCCGAGTACCGGTCGTTCCACTCCGCCTCGCCCGCCGTTTCGCGCCCTGCTGCGGTGAGATCCTCCATGGCGAGATCACGGGCGACCATGGCGCCGACCAGGCTGCCGTCCGCTGCGGCCGCAAGCACCTGTTGGGCGGGACCGGTCAGGTTGCCCGCAGCGTAGAGGCCACTGACCGAGGTCTCTCCCGTTTCGTCGGTCTCGACGTACTCGGCGATCCCAATCGGGTGGGTCTCGGTGGTCAGCCCGAGCTCGCGGAACGGTTCGATGCGAGGGCGGATCGGCGGTGTCACCACCACTGCCGTTGCGGCCAGGCGGGCCCCATCGGCGAGTTCGACTCCGACCACGCCACCGTCCTGCCCTTCGACCAGCCGGCGGACGGTGCCGCGGACCATCTCGACCCCACCGGCTTGGAAGGCCGCAATCTCATCACCGTCGATCTGGAGATCGTCTTGGATCACCAGCGTGAGGCGGTCGCTGAGATGGGTGAACAGGTGGGCGGGGTGGAAGCCGGCGGGGTGGGTGATGACCTGGACGATCTGCTGCCCCCGGACCTCGTAGCCGTGGCAGAACGGGCAGTGGATGACCGTGTCACCCCAGTGGTCGGCGATGCCTTCGATCGGTGGCAGCTCATCGGTTGCGCCGGTGGCGGCGACGACCCGGCGAGCCAGCACGTGCACGTCGCCCACCTCGACGAGGAACCGGTCGTCCTGCCTGCGGACGGTGTTGACCCGACCGTTGAGGATCTCCCCGCCGTAGCGGCGAACCTCGGATCGGCCGGTGCCGGTGAGCTCGCTCGGTGGTGCACCGTCATAGCCGAGGTAGGCGTGCATGTGGGCGGCCGGCGCGTTGCGGGGCTCGCCGCTGTCGATGACGATCACCGCCCGGTTCTGGCGTTGGATCTGTAGTGCGGCGGCCAGACCGGCGGCCGACCCACCAACAACGGCCACATCGCAGCGTCTGATGAGGGGGGTGTTTTCTTGTTCGCTCATACAACGGACCCTATGATGGATACCCATAAACCGCATGCCATCTTGCTGTATTCGCAAGACGATGCATGTTCAGCTGCCACGGACTGCAACCGGCCAGTGAACCCGCCAGCGGTGCGTGCCGGCGCGGAGCAAAAAGGAGCAACAGCCGTGGACAGTGGCGGCAACATCGAACACGTGGTCCGCACCCGTCTTCGGGCGCTGCGTCAGAGCCTGGACCTCTCGCTGGACGAACTGGCGGACCGCACCAACGTAAGTGCCTCAACCATCAGCCGGATCGAGACGGGAAAGCGGTCGATCAGTCTGGATGTGCTCGTCCCCCTGGCCGCCGCGCTGCAGATCGACCTCGACTCGCTGTTCGAAACAAGCCATGACGAGGACGTTGTCATTCGGCCGACCCCCCAGCACGGCATGGGTCACACCACGTGGCTGCTGAGCCGTCCGACCAGTGACGCAATGCTGCTCCGTATGCACATCGAGCCGCAACGGCGGAAGCCGGAGCAGCGGGTCCACCCCGGGAACGACTGGTTCTATGTGCTCGACGGACGGGTTCGGCTTTACCTGGGCGAGCGGGAGATCGACGTCGAGGCCGGCGAAGCGGCCGAGTTTGCAACGATGACCCCACATGCGCTTGCCGCCCTCGGCGGCCCGGCCGATGTGATGATGGTGTTCAGCCGCGAAGGCCAGCGAGCCCATGGGGATGGGCCCGGCAAGGCCTAGCGCCGTTCGTAGGGAGGTGCGGCCGCCCGGCCTGTCGGCACAGCCCGGCGGCTGCAGCGGCAAGCAACCCGTGGGCGATCAAGAGCGCGGTCGGTCGAGTCTGACCACGCCGCCATCGCCCAGACCGACGAGCAAGCTCATGTCGTCGATCCAGCCGAGGCGGCTGACCGGTGAATCGGACGCCAACGCCGCAACCGGCGAAAGGTCCTGACCGGCCCGAGTCGGCGCGTCCCACACGATCGTGCGACCATCCCCGCCACCGGTGGCGATCACCGACGCGGACGGGCTCCACGCAACGGCCTCGATGTGGTTCTCATGGCCGCTCGCCGATGCCGGTGTCGTGCGGGCCGGTCCACGACCTCCAAAGTCCCAGACGGTCAGGTCGCCGAGGCAGGCAACGGCGAGCCAACGACTGTCGTGGCTGAACTCGATTCGCTCGATCTTCGACGGGTAGCCCGACATTGCGAGGTCCTTGGCGCTCCACAGTTTCCAGATCTGCACGGTGGCGTCCTGGGCGCCGGCGCATGCCCATTTCCCGTCCGGCGATGTCACGAGCGCGAGGAGGGAGCCCTGCCACTCGAAGCGGCGGCGTCGGCCGGCCCGTTTGCCGACAACGTCATGCCAGCCAACCCCGTTGTAGGCGGCGACACCCACCCGGGAACCGTCCGCAGACCAGGCAAGGGCGGTCACCGTCGAACGCTGATCGTCAAAATCGTGCAGTGGTGCACCGTCCTCATCGGTGACCAGCAGCCGTCGACCCGCCCCGATGGCCAGCACCGGCGCGGCGGGCGACCAGGCAAGACCGGTCACCCAATCCGACATCGCAACAACACCCTGGACGGCCCCGGACCGATCGTAGATCCGAACCTGTCCATCTTGTCCGCCGACGGCGACCCGGGTCCCGTCGGCCGACCACGAGGCGCGCAGCGCACCCCACTCGTGCCGTCCAAGCGGGGCCATCGAACCGTCCTCCGGCGCGACGAGTGCCGCATCCCCGCCCAGCGAACCGATGACGGCCTGATCGCGGTCGGGATGCATCTCAAGGACGTGGACGTAGTCCTCCATGTCGATGCGCCACCGGGTGGCGGGCGTGGCGACGAGATCGGTGTCTGTCATACCAGGCACGACCGGAAACCGGCCTCGAGTGCCTCTCGATCGAGGTTTCGCCCGATGAAGACGAGGCGATTGCGGCGCTCCACACCGTCCGGCCAGATGCCGTTTGGCTGGCCGTCCAAGAGCATGTGAACGCCCTGGAAGACATACCGCTCCTCCCAACCGGCGATCGACAGGATGCCCTTCGACCGAAAGATGTCGGTGCCCTTGGTCATCAGCAGTTCGCTGAGCCACTCGTTCAGGCGGTCGATGTCAAGATCGCCCTCCGTCTCGAAACCAACCGAGGTGACGCTTTGGTCGTGCTCGTGCTCGGCGTCGGGGTCGAGGAATTCGGGGTCGTCGGCAAGGACGCGGTCAAGGGAGAACGCACCGACCTCCAGGATGGCGTCCAGGTCGACCTTGCCGTGCTGGGTCCGCACGATCGGGGCCAACGCATTGACCTCCCTGATCCGGGACTCGACCTCGGCCAGCTGTTGGGCATCGGCGAGATCGATCTTGTTGAGTACGACCCGATCCGCAAAGGCCAGCTGTTCGATCGCTTCGTTTTCGACGCCCTCCGGCTTCTTGTCGTCCAGATGGGGGATCAGGTGTTTGGCGTCGACAACGGTCACGATGGCATCGAGTCGAAGCTGAGCCGACATCTCATCGTCGACAAAGAATGTCTGGGCAACGGGTGCCGGATCGGCCAGCCCCGTGGTCTCGATCAGGATCTGGTCGAACTTGTCCTTGCGCCGCATGAGGTTGCCGAGAATGCGGATGAGGTCCCCCCGCACCGTGCAGCAGATGCAGCCGTTGTTCATCTCGAAGATCTCTTCTTCGGCGTCCAGCACGATGGCGTCGTCGATACCGACCTCACCAAACTCGTTCTCGATAACGGCGATTCGTTTGCCGTGCTGCTCCGTCAAGATGTGGTTTAACAACGTCGTTTTGCCGGCACCGAGGAAGCCGGTAAGGACGGTCACGGGAACTCGCTCATCAGCCATGGATCGAGTGTACTGGGACTTGTAATGGTTCTCATTCTCAAATCAAGGCTCTGTGCGCAATCGCCGGAGGTTCAGCCGACCAGCCGGCTGTCCTGGACGGTGAATCGGCCTCGAAGCACCGTGTGTCGGACCCGAGCCGAGAACTCCCGATCCTGCCAGGGTGTGTTGTCCGAACGACTGGCCAGATCGGTGCCGGTCACGACCCACGACGTCTGCGGGTCGATCACAGCGAGATTGGCCGCCGTGCCGGCTGTGATCGGGCCACCGTGGCCTCTCGGCCCGCCGATTCCGGCTATGGCCGCCGGGTTGGTGGACAGGATCCGCACCGCCTGCTGCAGGTCAAGGTCCCCGTTCGCGACCAGCTCGGAAAAGACGACTGCGGCGGACGTCTCAACGCCGAGCATCCCGGGAGGTGCATCGGCCAGGGGCTGACACTTCGACTCCGGGCTGTGTGGCGCATGGTCGGTGGCGATGGCATCGATGGTGCCGTCCCGGAGCCCTTCACGCAGTGCTGCGGTGTCCGAAGACTCGCGCAGCGGTGGGTTCATCTTTCCCGATGTCCCGAGCGGCTCGACGTCATTCTCGGTAAGGAGTAGATGCTGCGGGGTGACCTCGGCGGTGGCACGAACACCCGCTGCTCTGGCCGCACGAACCAGGTCAAGCGCCTCGGCGGTCGACATATGCAGGACGTGGTACCGGCCACCGGTGTGACGAGCCAGGATCAGATCGCGAGCAACGATCACCTCCTCGGCCTCCCGAGGACGGCCTACGACACCGAGCTTTTTAGCCACCGTGCTTTCGTTCAGCGATCCGTCGCCAACCAGATCCGGATCCTCTGCGTGTTGGGCCACAACGGCACCGGGCAGCTTCACGGTGGCCGCCAGTGCCTCTCGCATGAGTGCTGCGTTCGCCACCGCAGTTCCGTCGTCGGTGAAGATCCGAACCCCTTCGTTGTAGAGGGCCTCGAAGTCGGTGAGTCTCTCCCCCACCCGGTCGACCGTGATGGCCGCCGAGGTCAACACGTCGCATGGAAGGCCAACGGCGCGTTGCCGGACGTCACGAACCAACTCGACGGAGTCGATGGTTGGCGTGGTGTTCGGCATCATCACGCAGGCGGTCACCCCGCCAAGCGCCGCCGAGGCCGCTCCGGTCTCCATCGTTTCCGACACCTCGCCGCCCGGTGTGCGGAAGTGGACCTGGATGTCGACGACGCCCGGCATGATGTAGCAACCGGACACATCGATCGATCGACCACTCCCTGCTCCTTCGCCGACGGCGACAATCGTGTCTCCCTGGACCGTCACGTCCGCCTGGCGAACGCCGAGGGCGTCGACGACGGTCCCGCCCCGGAATGACCACAGCTGGTCGCTCATGATGCTCAGCTTTCCGTTCTACGAATGGCCGACTTCGGCCGGAACGCGTTGATGTGTTCTGGATCGGTCGTGAGGTACGGGCCGCCGATCAAGTCCACGCAATACGGCACGGCAGCAAAGACCGCATCGAGACACTCGGCGATGGCCTTCGGCTGACCGGGAAGGTTGATGACCAACGCCCCGCCGCAGATACCTGCGGTCTGACGGGACAGGATGGCGGTCGGTACCGCCTTGAGCGACTCGCGCCGCATTTCTTCGCCGAACCCGTGGAGGATCTTTGAGCAGACCGCTTCGGTGGCCTCGGGGGTGACGTCGCGCTCCGCCGGTCCGGTCCCTCCGGTGGTGAGGATCACACAGCAGCCGACCGCGGCGAGATCCCGTATCGCCGCCTCAACCTCCGGCTGCCCGTCCGGCACCAGCCGGGCTTCGGCCGCCCACTCCGACGTCACGACTCGCCCCAGGTACTGGCGTATTGCCGGCCCGCCACGGTCTTCGTAGGCGCCGGCGGTGGCCCGGTCCGACACCGTGACGACGCCGAACAGTGCGGGGGCGTCATCTGGTGCGTTGGGCGCCGGCTCCTGCGTCACGTTGGCCACCTTAGTCGCAGGTGAGAACCGTTCCCGTTATGTGTCTCGGCCCGACCGTCGGGGCAGCGCACTGCAACGGTCCAAAATGAGAATGGGAATTATTCTCATTTCACGCTACGGTGACCCGCATGTTTCATCTGGCGGCCTGGGCCAGCAAACACGCACACCACCCTGCGGTCACGACCAAGCCAAACCCACGGCGGCCGTGACCGCCCAACTTGCACCCGCACCGCCGAGCGAGGCCGACACAGCCAGCCAACCGGGCTGGAGCTGGAGCCGACAACCCGCTCTATTGGCCCTGGCCGTTGCAACGGTGGTGTCGATCGTCGTGGCGATCGGTCTCGGTCCGGTCCAGGTCGGGCCCGGCGCCGTCATACAGATCATCGGACATCACACGATCGGTGTGCCGGGTGAGGTGACCTGGGCGCGGACCGACGACGCAATCATCTGGCAGGTGAGACTCCCCCGGGTGCTACTCGGTGCGATCGTTGGAGCGGCACTCGGCGTGGTCGGCACCGCTCTCCAGGCACTCGTTCGCAACCCGTTGGCCGAGCCGTACATTCTTGGGGTCAGTTCCGGCGCATCGACCGGGGCCGCTGCAGCGATCCTCTTCGGAGTCGGCGCCGGATTGGGGGCGAACGCCGTGTCCCTCATGGCCTTCTTCGGTGCGCTTGGCGCCCTCGCGTTTGTGCTCGCCCTGGCTCGCTCAACCGGCCGGATCACCCCGTCTCGAATGCTTGTTGCCGGGGTGGCCGTCAGCTACCTCCTGAGCGCAACCACCAGCCTGCTGATCCTGTTCGCCGACAGCGCCGAAGGGGCTCGGGCCGTGATGTTCTGGCTACTCGGGTCTCTGGCAAACGCCGACTGGTCGACGCTCCCCATCGGCTACATCGGGATAAGTCTCGGCATCGCGCTGGTTTTCTGGTGGCGGCGCAGACTGGATCTGCTTGCGCTCGGAGACGAGACGGCGCTGGCAAGTGGTGTCGATCCCGGCAGGACCAGACTGGCACTGGTGATCGTCGTCGCCCTGTGCGTCGGGCTCGCGGTCTCGCTGTCCGGCGGTATCGGTTTTGTCGGTCTCGCCGGCCCCCACATCGCACGTCGGCTCGTCGGTCCGATTCACCGCCACCTGATACCCGCTGCGGCGGCGCTCGGCGCGCTGCTGCTGGTCTGGGCCGATGTCGTCGCCCGGATGGCCCTACAACCCCGCGAGCTGCCGATCGGGGTCGTCACCGGCGTTCTCGGTGCGCCCGTACTCATCGCGCTTGTCCGGAAACTCCCCCACAACACCTGAGCGCCCTGCGCTCGCGAAAGGACCACCGTGAAACGACCATCTCTCACGAAGCGGCTTGCGGCTCTCCTGGCCGCCTTCGCCATTCTGACCGCCGCCTGCGGGAGTGACGACGCAGCCGAGGAGTCAGGTTCCGCGGCCACTGAGCAAAGCACTGGAGACCCCCAGGCCCCTGAGGCATCGGCCGAGGACAGCGACCAGTTCCCGTTCACCTTCACGAATTGCGGTCAGGACTACACCCTGGACGCAGCGCCGGAACGGGTCATGCTGATGGAGGCCGCCGCCCCGTCGTTGCTCTTCGCCGCCGGCGCCATGGATCGGGTCATCGCCCGCATCGAGGACTTCCCCGAGGAGTACTACACCGCGGATGAGCTCGCGCTGCTCAACGACATTCCGGCATTGATCGCCGAGGCGACCTCAACGGGCGGTGTCGAGGTGTCCGTCGAGGAGATCATCAGCTTCGAGCCGGACCTGGTCATCGGCTACGACACCGCAACGATCACCCACGATTCGCTGGCCGACGTCGGTATCCAGCTCTATGTCATGCCCCCGTTTTGCGACAATCCACCAACCCCTTCCTTCGAGAGCATCGTTGAGGAGGTCCGGTTCTACGGGGAGCTGTTCGGCACCAGCGATGTGGCCGACGCAAACGCCGCAGCCCTCGAGTCCGTTGTGGCCGCAGCGGCCGATGCACCGATAGCGGACGGCAAGACCGCAGCGGCGCTGTACGTGAGTTCC